>CAXBPJ010000042.1:0-8472 GCA_963977325.1 uncultured Brevundimonas sp.
CTCGTATGACGCCTTCATCGCCTACGATCTGGACCCGAACTTCTACAACCCGGATCCGGAATCGGAAGCCACGGGCGACTTCGAGTCGATCCGTCGCGAAGGCACCAACGTGATCGCCCGCATGCTGACCTCGGCCCCGAACAACGGCACGACCAACATCGTCCGTCTCGGCAACCTGAGCGGCAACGACGCGGCGGTCTCGGTCGCCCTGCGTAACAGCTCGGACGGCTCGACCGCCGGCATCACGCAGATCGGCGAAATCGACGCCTTCGGCGAAATCGTCGTGACCCCGGCCATGCTGTCGAGCGCCCTCGGCGACTTCGGCCGCGGCGATGTCGAGTTCATCGTCGAAGCCGCTCCGGCGGACATCACCGCTCAGCGCTTCCACGTGACGCCGAACGGTGTGGCCTCGGTCGAGTGGGGCACCGTCGCCACCACCCAGACCCCGGACGACACCGCCGACGTGCCGTAAGACACGCTCGGTCGTTCGAAACGACTGTGGGAGGGGGAGGCTTCGGCCTCCCCTTCTTGCGTTTGGGCTGTCGTTCACGTCGCGCCGTTTTGGCGCCGCGATTCCATGGGTTAGAAGATCGCCATGGCGGGGACTCATCCATGAGACAGCGGATCGGCGAACGGCTGGTCGAACGCGGCCTGATCACCGAGCGTGATCTGGCCAACGGCCTGGGCCTTCAGGCCGACGTCGGCGGCTTGCTGGGCCTCATACTGGTGCGCCTCGGCGCCCTGTCGGAAACCCAGTTGCTCGAGGTGCTGAGCGAAGAACTCGGCATCCCCATCCTGCAGCCGGAAGAGACGCCGCCTCTTGAGGTCATCTCCGGCTTTGTCGCCGAAACCGGCTCCCCGCTCGGCTGGTGGGCTAACCGTCAGGCCGTGATCTGGCGCGTGCCAGACGCCGCGCCGGGCGAGGCGCCGCTGGACGACCTCGAGACGCCTCCGGAGGCCGACACAGGCGCGCCCGACCCGATCGAGCCAGAAGACGACGACACGCCCCTGGCCGGGGTCGTGGTCTGCGCCGCCGTCCACCCGCTCGACCCCGCCCTGCAACAGCGCCTCACCCAGCGCTTTCCGGAAGGCGTGGAGCTTCGCCTCGCGCCCCGCGCCGTCATCACCGCCCTGCACGACGATCTGGAACACGGCGCCCGTCGCGAGGTGGCCGTGGGCGCCGGTCCCATGGACGCCGCCCGCCTGCGCGAACTGGCGCAGGAGACGCCGGTCATTGACTTCGTCAACGGCGTCTTCGCCGAGGCCCTGACCCGCCGCGCCTCCGACGTCCACGTCGAGCCCTTCGAGGATCAGTTCTTCGTCCGCATGCGCGTCGACGGCGTCCTGATCACCGCCCGCACCGCCGCCCGCAGCCAGTTCGACGCCGTCTGTTCCCGCATCAAGCTCCTGTCGGGCATGGACATCGGCGAACGCCGCCTGCCGCAGGACGGTCGCCAGTCGATCCGCGTCTCGGGCGTCGAGGTCGATCTGCGCGTGTCCAGCCTGCCCTCGACCTGGGGCGAATCCTTGGTGCTGCGTCTGCTCGGCAAGACCAACCGCCTGCCGACCCTGTCGGAACTGGGCGTCAGCGACGACCAGACCCGGCTGTTCCACGAGCTGGTCGAAAAGCCCAATGGCGTCATGCTGATCACCGGCCCGACCGGCTCCGGCAAGACCACCACCATCTATCGTCTGCTGACCCATCTGAACGACGGAGACCGCAAGATCATCACCGTCGAGGACCCGGTTGAGCTGGACCTGCCGGGCGTCGTCCAGGTGCCGGTCAAGGCCGACATCGGCCTGACCTTCGCCGCCGGCCTGCGCTCCATCCTGCGTCAGGACCCGGACGTCATCATGGTGGGCGAGATCCGCGACCCGGAGACCGCCCGCATTGCCGTCCAGTCGGCCCTGACCGGCCACCTGGTCATCTCGACCGTCCACACCAATTCCGCTCTGGCCGCCGTGTCGCGCTTGCTCGACCTTGGGATCGAGGACTATCTGCTGGCTGACGTGCTGCGTGGCCTGGCCGGTCAGCGCCTGGTCCGCCGCCTGTGCCCGCACTGCGCCCGTCCTAGCGAGCCGCACGAGGTCGAGGCCCACGAGGCCGCCCGTCCCAACATCCTCGGCGCCCGACGCGGCAAGGGCGACTGGAAGGAGCCGGTCGGCTGTTCCCGCTGCGCCCGCACCGGCTTTCTCGGCCGTGTAGGCATCTATGAGATCGCGGCCATCAGCCCAGCCTTCGAGACCGGCGTGCGCCAGCGCCACAGCGAGGAGAGCCTGGTCGAGACCGCCCGCGAGAGCGGTTTCCGCACCATGTTCGAGGACGGCTATCTCAAGGCCCGCCGCGGCGAGACCACCCTGTCCGAGGTCTATCGCGTCGCGGGCGGCCAGGCCGTCTCCGACCTCGACGAGGTCGCCGCGTGAGCTTCAACAAATACTACTCCGACGAGACGCTTCAGGAAGCCGTCGACGCCGGCCGTCACCGCCAGGTGGTCGGCGGTCTGTGGGACGAGATGGGGGCGCTCCAGCTCAACTTCCTCAAGGATCAGGGCATGGCGCCACGCGACGTGCTGCTCGACATCGGCTGCGGCACGCTGCGCCTCGGCCGATTGGCCATCGACTACCTCGATCCCGGCAACTACTGGGGCGCGGACCGCTCGGCTCTATTGCTCGACACCGGCCATGAGCGCGAGCTGACCGACGATGGTCGCGCCCGCCTGCCGCGCGCGCAACTGATCGAGACCGACAGTTTCGATTTCTCGGCCGTCACGGCCCGGGTCAGCTTCGCCATGGCCCAGTCGGTGTTCAGCCACCTGCCGCTGAACCACCTGCGCCGCTGCCTCATCAAGCTGGCCGAGGTCATGCCGCCGACCGGCCGTTTCTGCGTCACCTATTTCGAATGTCCCGACGCCTGGCCGGTCTCCGACCCCATCCAGCATGGGCGCAAGAAGGGCGAGATCGTCTCCTACGATTACAAGGACCCGTTCCACTATCGGCCCGCCGACCTGCTGTGGGCGGCCGGCCACGGGCCTTGGCGGCTGGAGCGCGTCGGCGACTGGGGCCATCCGCGAGGCCAGCACATGGCCGTCTTCGTGCGCGGCCGTGACTGAGTCGTCCGCGCCCGTCGCCGTCATCGGCATGCACCGCTCCGGCACCTCCTGCCTGGCCGGGTGCCTTGAGGACCTGGGCCTGACGCTCGGCCCGGTGAACACCCGCGCGCCTCACAATGTGAAGGGCAACCGCGAGAACCCGCGCTTCTGGCCGATTCATGACGCCGTGCTCGCCCGCGTCGGGGCCGCCTGGGATCGTCCCCCGACCGAACCGGTGGTCTGGACCGCCGGGGAGATCTTCGCCCTCCGCCGGGTGATCGACGAGGACTATGCCGACCTGCCCCGGCCCTGGGGCTTCAAGGACCCGCGCGCGACCCTGCTCCTCGACGGCTGGTTCGAGGTCTTCCCGGACCTGCGCCTGGTGGCCTCGATCCGCCATCCCGCCGCCGTAGCCGGCTCGCTGAAGGCCCGGAACCGCTTCGACACGGATCGGTCGCTGGCCATCTGGGCCGAGTACAACGAAGCAGTGCTGACGTGGCGTGACCGCGTGACCTTCTCGGTGATCGACTATGACGATCGCCGATACGAGGCGCGGGTCCGCGCCGTCGCGGGCGATTTCGGCCTGGACGCCGCCGCGCCCATGCCTTTCCGATCCCAGGACCTGAACCATCAAGCGCCGCAGGGCGAAGTTCCAGCCGACACCCAGGCGATGTGGGACCGTCTCAAGGCTTTGACGGCATGACCGCGCCGCGCCTGTCCATCGTGGTCGTCGGCTACGACATGGGGCGCGAGCTGCCGCGCACGATCCAGTCGCTGTCACCGCCCTATCAGCAGGGCGTCGGCGCCGGCGACATCGAGATCATCGTCGCCGACAACGGTTCTCCCAAGCCGGTGACGGCCGAGGCTTTCAACGTGACGGCGCCCGTCACCGTGATCCGGGTTGAGGACGGCGGCGCCTCTCCGTGCGTGGCCATCAACCGAGCCGCGGCGATGGCGCGCGGCGATCTGATCGCAGTCATGATCGACGGCGCCCGGATGGCCAGTCCTGGCCTTGTCGCGACGGCGCTCGAAGCCATGCGGCTGGACCCCCGGGCCTTCATCGCTACCGTCGGCTTCCATCTAGGGCCCGACCTGCAGCAGCGCTCGGTGCTCGCCGGTTACGACCGCGCGGTCGAGGACCGGCTTCTGGCCGAGATCGCTTGGCCTGCCGACGGCTACCGCCTGTTCGAAATATCCACCCTGGCGGGCAGCTATCGCGACGGCGCCGGCGGCCCGCCGATGGAGACCACCTTCTTCGTCATGGGACGCGACCGGTTCCTGCGGCTCGGCGGCTTCGACGAACGCTTCGAACAGCCCGGCGGCGGCCTGGCCAATTTCGACTTCTTCGCCCGCGCCCTGGCCGACGAGACCGCGCCCTTCCTGATGTTGGTAGGGGAGGGGACCTTTCATCAACTGCATCACGGCGCCTCGACCCAGGCCGGGGGCGTGCGCCGCAAGGTCTCAAAGGGCGGGCCTCGGCTGGCCCAGTTGTTCGCCGACGAGTATCGTCGTCTGACCGGCGCGGATCACGAAAAGCCGACCCGTGTCCCCACCCTGTACGGCCGCATCACCCACCCCCGGGTGCCGGCCCTGTTCTTCCCCGGCGCAGAATGACCGACGTCCGCTCCTATCGCTATGAGGCCTTGGCCCGCGACGGTTCACGGACCCGGGCCGTCGTCTCGGCGCCGGACGAGAAGTCAGCATTTCGTCGACTTCAGAGCGAGGGCCTGACCGTCCTCAAGCTGGCCGAGGTGGAGATCAAGCATGTCTCCCTGTCCAAGCGGAATCTGAAGCCCGCCGAACGCGTGCTGGTCATCCGTCAGCTGGCCCTGATGCTGGAGGCTGGCGTCGGCCTGCTGGAGGCGCTCGAAACCGTCGCTGCCGGCATCGAGGCCGAGAAGGGCCGGGAGCAGTTCCGCGCCGTGGTCGCCGCCCTGCGCCAAGGCGACCCGCTCGGCAAGGCGATGACGGAGCACGCGCCCGGCTTTCCCTTCTACCTCTATTCCATGATCGGCATCGGCGAGGCCGCCGGCCGCATCGCCGAGGTGCTCAAGGACGCCGCCGATCAGATGGCCTACGAGGAGCAGTTGCGCCGCGACTTCGTCAACGCCCTGACCTATCCGGCTTTCCTGCTGTCGGCGGGGGTACTGGCGGTGCTGTTCATCTTCACCCAGGTGGTGCCGCGTTTCGCCACCATGATCGGCGACGACCGCTCCAACATGCCGGCCATCTCTCGCCTCGTGCTGGGCGTCGGGACGGCGGCCAGCGACAACATCCTGCTGGTGCTGATCGGCCTGGGCGGCCTGATCGCCGGCGGTATCCTCGTGGCGTCCAACCCCGCCGCGCGGACCTGGGCCTATGGCGTAGCGCATGGGACTCCCGTACTCGGCGGGGTGCTCAAGGCGCGCGAGATCACCGCCTGGTCGCGCCTGACAGCCTTCGCCCTCGGCAATGGCGTCCCCCTGCTCCAGGCTGCGACCCTGTCTCGCGAGGCGGCGCCCGAGGGCGAGTTCCGCCGCTCGCTGGGCTCGCTGGAGACCGATCTGCGCGCCGGTGTCGCCATCGACGCCTCCCTGGCGCAGCACACCCGGTTGACGCCGATGGACATCAGCCTGATCCGCACCGGCGCCCGCACCGGCGCCCTGGCCCGCATGTTCGGCTTCCTGGCGGACAGCTACGACGCCAAGCTGCGTGACCAGATCAAGCGGTTCACCTCTCTGATGGAGCCGGTCGCCATCGGGCTGATCTCGGTCATCGTCGGTGTGGTCGCCCTGTCGCTCGTCCTCGCCCTGTCGAGCGTCTACGATCAGGTGCTGTGATGCGCCGACCGATAGGGCGCCGGGAGGGCTTTAGCCTGGTCGAGGCCCTGGTCGCCCTGGCCATCGCGGCTCTGGCCTTCACCGCCATCTTCGCGCTTCAGGATCAGATGACGGTCGGCCAGATGCGCCTTCAGCGCACGCTGGATACCGCGGCCGTCCAGCGCAACGGCCTGGAGCTCCTGGCCGACATCAATCCGATGGAAGAGCCGTCGGGCCAACGGAACATGACTGGGGGCCGGGTCATCTCCTGGACGGCCGAGCCCGTCACCGAAACCCGCCGCAACGCGGGCTTTCCTTCGGGAGAGGGGGTTTTCGACGTCGCCCTCTATGAGGTGGACGCGGTGATCACGACCGCCGGCGGGCGTGAACTGGGCCGCCTCCAGTTCCGCCGCCTCGGCTGGCGTCGCGCCTTCGGCGACTTCACCCTCTGAGGATCAGTCCACGCCCGGCGCGAGCCGCTCGGTCTCCGGGCGCTGGGTCGGGGGCGACTGTCGAGGCAGGTTGAAGCCCACGCCTCGTCCGCCGGAGAAGGGCGTCAGGGTGTAGGACCAGCCGCGACCGACGCGGAAGGCGTTGTTCATCTCGGCGGCGTACTGGGCCGCGAACAGCTCCATGTCCTCCGGATTGCGCATGATGAACGGCGTCACCAGGATCACCAGGATGGTCTGGTCGCCCCGGATGGTGTCGACGCGGAAGGCGCTGCCCAGCAGCGGTATGTCCTTCAGGAAGGGGACGCCGCTGTTGCCCTTGGAATAGGTGTTGTCGATCAGGCCGCCGAGCACGGCGGTCGAACCCTCGTTGAGGGAAATCTGCGTCGTCAGGCTGCGGTTGCCGATCACGGGGCTGGCGATGGCCGAGCCCGCGCCGCCGTTGACCTTGTTGTTCGAGGCGAAGGCGTTGAACGCGGCCCTCAGATCGATGCCGGTGAAGTCGAGGTTGAAGCCGGTACCGCCCAGTTCCAGCCCCGGGCTGGGCCCGCCGGTTCCGCCGGTCAGCGTTCCGTCCGAGCCGGACTCGGTGAAGAAGAAGTTCAGCCCCGCGCGGGTCTGGTCGTTCAGGGTGACCTCGGCGACCGTGACCTCGATCAGCACCTGCTTGGCCGGCACGTCCAGGGTGGTCAGTAGGGTGCGCAGCTGGGCGTAGTCGTTGGCTGTGCCGGTGAACAGGATGCGGTTGCCCACCGGGTCGATCAGAAGCCGCCCGCCGAGAAACTGCTGGGCGCCGGGGATAAAGTTCTGCTGGCCGCCGTCTTCCCCCTGATTGCCGGCGGCGCGGAATGCGGTCAGGGCCGCCAGATTGGCCAGCGACGTGTCCCGAGGCGGCGCGCCCGGGACTCCTGTGGGCGTGCGGGGTTGAGCCTGTGGGATCTGCTGACCCGTGGCCAGGGAGCCCAGGGTCTGGGCGTCGGTGTTCTCGACTTGATACACGAAGGTCGTGGTCGAATCGCCGAAGCGCGCCGGCTGATCCAGCTCATCGATCCAGAAATTGACCCGCTCGAGCAGATCTGGGTCCGAGGTGAAGACCAGGAGTTGATTGGCCTCCGGCAGCGACAGCAGCACGATCGGTCGCGGCACGCCGGCGGTGACCGACACCTGATAGCCCTCGGCCGACAAGACGTCGCGCAGCGCAGTCCTGAGCCCTTCGGCGGAGAAATAGATCGGCTGGATGCGCAGCACCTGCTGGCCCGCGAAGCGCGTCTGGTCCAGCTCGCGCAGGATCGCCGCCGTCTGGGCCACTTCGCGTGCGCCACCTCTGAGGATCAGGGCGTTGGAGGGCTCATCCACGGCGATGCTCACGCCATTGTTCGGCGTCAGCCCCTCAGCCAAACTGAACAACGCCTGGGCCTCGATGGTCTGGACTTCGAAGAACTGCACCACATTGCGCGCCGCCGTCGGCACGGACGACCGTCCGCGGATTACCGACGCCGCGCCGCCGCCTGCGGCGAAGTCGTCGCTGACGGCGAGCGAGCCGCCTTCCAGATGCAGCCTCACACCCTGGTCGCGAAGGGCAGTCTGGACCAGACGGAAGAAGGCCAGCCGGTCCATCTGCGGCGATCCCCTGAGCGCCACCAACTGATTGCGCGACGCCACGCCGGGCCCCATCGAGAAAGGCACCGCCAGGATGTCGCCGAAGGCCGCGTTGACCAGTTCCGGGACCGTCTGGGGCGGCAGGGTGGCGCTGACCGGCGGTCCCGAGCCTACGAGGGCGGCGGCCTCTTCGGGTGTGATCTCAGGACGGCGCGGTTGCTCGTCGCCGCCGCCCGGAATGGACAGGCGGTCGGCCAGTCGTTGCTCGGCGCCCTCGACGGGGGATTCCAGGGTCTCGTCTCCCGGGGCGTAGGCGCCGCCGCTCGGTCGCGCCCCCGTGGCTTCCAGCTCGGGAAACGCGGCGCAGGCCGACATCAGGCAGCTGCCGGCCAGAAGCGCGAGGCTGAACGAACGAGGGGTCAGGCGGCGATCGATCATCAGGTCAGGCGGCTCCTCAACCGACGGTGGGAGAGAACAGGGCGATGCGTCGGCTCTCGCGGCCGCGCGTCAGCACGGCCTCCGACGGCGAAATCTCGG
>CAXBPJ010000043.1:0-8429 GCA_963977325.1 uncultured Brevundimonas sp.
CCTTGGCCGGCGCGGGCTCGCGGGTCGCCGCCGGCTTGGTGGCGGCCGACTTGGCCGAGGCGGCGGCGGTGGTGGCGCGCGGCTTGGCGGCAGGCTTGACTGCGGTTCCGCCCTTGGCCGCCGAAGCGGCGGTGGACGGCTTGGCGCGGGCAGCCGTCGGCTTCGCGGCGGCGGGCTTGGTCGGCTTGGGAGCCGCGACCTTGGGCGCCGAAGTGGGCTTCGCCGTCGCCTTGGGAGCCGCCTCCTTGGCGGTTCTCGGCGCCGTCGCCTTCGCAGGCGTCGTGCTCGCGGCGCTCGACTTGGGCGCGGCTTTCGGCTTGGAAGCGGCAGAGGCCGCCTTAGGCTTGGATGGTGCTTTGTCCATAATGTCCCCGACCCCTGAGAAAATGAACGGCCCCGCCGGACCGTCTCGAATCGCGATGATAGCGGTGATTTGCCTATGACCGAAACCGCACTTCAGATCGTAGCTCGCGGACCCCGCGACGAGGCCGAGGCCGGCGCCGCCCGCATCGACACCGATCCCCTACTGGAAGGCGCCACCTATTCCATCCTGGAGGAGGACGAGGATCGCGGCATCTGGCGCATCGACGCCTTTCCGACCACCGACGACGAGGCACAGGGCATCGAGGCGCGCCTGACCGAACAGTCCGGGCTGAAGGTCGTGGTCGAGAAACTGGCCGACGCCGACTGGCTGGCCATGGCGCTATCCGGGCTGCCGCCGGTCGAGGCCGGGCGCTTCTTCGTCTACGGCGCCCATGATCAGGGACGAGTGCCGTCCAATCGCGTTGCGCTCAAGATCGACGCCGGCGCCGCCTTCGGCACCGGCCACCACGGCACCACGGTCGGCTGTCTGATCGCCTTCGACGAACTGCTGAAGCGCGAGCGGTTCGAGCGGGTGCTGGATGTGGGGGCCGGCACCGGCGTCCTGGCCATCGCCGCAGCCCGCACCGGCAGCCGCGTCGCCGTCGGCACCGACATTGACGCGCCCTCGGTCCGCATCGCCAACGAGAACGCCGCCCTGAACCAGGCCAAGGCGCGCTTTGTCCATGCCTCGGGTCTCGACGACCAGAAGATCCGCGCCCACGCCCCCTATGATCTCGTGTTCGCCAACATCCTGGCCCCGCCGCTGGTGGCCCTGGCCCAGGACATCAGGACGGCGCTGCGTCCCCGCGGGGTCGCCATCCTGTCGGGCCTGCTCCGCACCCAGGAGCGCCGCGTCACGGCCGCCTATACGTCGCGAGGCTTCGTAGTCGAGCGCCGCATCCACCGCGACGCCTGGAGCGCCCTGGTGCTGAGGCGCGGCGGGTAGCCGCAAATCTCGCGCGACAATCCGATCCGCCAGGTCTACAGACCGCCGCCCATGACCGCCGTCGCGCCCGAGAAACGCAAGGCCGCCCTCGCCTTCATCTTCGTGGTGGCGGTGATGGACATTCTGTCGATGGGGCTGGTCATCCCGGTCCTTCCGCCCCTGATCGAACAGTTCGCGGGCTCCCCTGGGTCCGCCGGCATCTGGAACGGCGTGCTGGTGGCGCTGTGGGCCGGGATGCAGTTCGTGGCCTCGCCGGTGATCGGCTCGCTATCGGATCAATACGGCCGCCGGCCGGTGATCCTGATCTCCTGCGTCGGGCTGGCGCTCGATTGGGTGCTGATGGCCCTGGCGCCTAACCTCTGGTGGCTGGTGGTCGGGCGACTGCTGGGCGGACTGACCAGCTCCAGCTTCACCACCGTCTACGCCTATATGGCCGACATCACCGCGCCCGAGAATCGCGCCCGCGCCTACGGCCTGATCGGCGCGGCCTTCGGGGGCGGCTTCGTCATCGGCCCAGCGCTGGGCGGGCTCCTTGGAGAGTTCGGCCCGCGCACGCCCTTCTGGGTCGCCGCCGTCCTGTCCGGCCTGACCGCCCTTTACGGCTGGTTCGTGCTGCCCGAGAGCCTGCCGCCCGAGAAGCGCATGAGGTTCAGCTGGGCGCGCGCCAATCCGTTCGGCGCCATGAAGCTCTTGGGCCGCCACCGCGAGCTGACCGGCCTCGCGGGCGTGAACTTCCTGCTCTACTTCGCCCACCACGTCTTCTCGGCCGTCTTCGTGCTGTACGCCGCGCACCGCTACGGCTGGGGGCCGGGTCTGGTCGGGCTGGTCCTGGCCTTCGCCGGCGTGCTGGACATGATCGTCCAGGGCGTTCTGGTCGGGCCGCTGGTCAAGCGTTTCGGCGACCGCGCGGTGATGGTGGTCGGCCTGTTCGGCGGGGCGCTGGGACTGGTCGCCATGGGCTTGGCGCCGCTGGGCTGGATCTTCTTCCTGACCATGCTGCCCAACGCCCTGTGGGGACTGGCCATGCCGACGCTGCAGTCCTTGATGACCCGCCGCGTCGGCGACGACGAGCAGGGCCAGTTGCAGGGTGCGAACATGAGCGTGGCCTCGATCGCGGGCGTCGCCTCGCCGCTGTTCTTCGGCTGGATCTATTCGATCTCGGTGGGACAGGGGGCGCCGGTTCCGCATCCAGGCGCGGCCTTCGTCATCGCCGCCGGGGTGCTGCTGCTGGCCGCCTTCATCGGGGCCGTGACGAACCGCCGCGCGGAACGCGAGGAAAGCGCGACCGTTTGATCGCCGTCGCCATGATGACGCCCGATTGCCGGGCGGGGATGGCGGCTTCTCTCGTTCAGCCGATCCGACGGATGATGAAGACCTCCAGCCTCGCCCTCGCCGCCGCCCTGGCGCTCGCCGCCTGCGGAAACCCCGACGCCACCAGCGCCCAGGACGGGCCGTTCGATCAGGACTTCGGCTCGACCGACCGCGTCGCGCCGACCGACGCCCGGGCGCTCAAGACCTCCTTCGCGCCCGTGGTGCGCATCGCCGCCCCCGCCGTGGTGAACATCTCGGCCCGCAGCGTGCAGCGGGTGCGCGATCCCTTCTGGGAATTCTTCGGCGGCGGCGCGCCCCGCGCCCGGGTGGCGGAGTCGATCGGCTCGGGGGTCATCGTCCGTCCCAACGGCGTGGTGGTGACCAACAGCCATGTCGTCGCCGGAGCCCAGGAAATCCGCGTCACCCTCAACGACCGGCGCGAATACCCCGCCACGGTGCTGCTGGCGGACGAGCGCTCCGACATCGCCGTGTTGCAGCTCGAAGGCGCCGACGCTCTGCCGACGGTGCGGATCGACGATCAGGAGCAGCTGCTGGTCGGTGATCTGGTGCTGGCCATCGGCAATCCGTTCGGTGTCGGCCAGACGGTGACCAACGGCATCATCTCGGCCCTGAACCGCACCGACACCGGCATCGCCGACAGCGCCTCCTTCATCCAGACGGACGCCGCCATCAATCCGGGCAATTCGGGCGGCGCCCTGATCGACCTGGACGGCGACTTGATCGGCATCAACACCGCCATCTTTTCGCGCTCGGGCGCCTCGGCCGGGGTCGGCTTCGCCGTTCCGGCCCAGACCGTGCGCCAGGTGGTCGACAGCGCGGTGGGCGGCGAGACGCGGGTGATCCGGCCCTGGCTGGGCGTCGCCGTTCAGAGCGTGACCAGCGACATCGCCCAGACCCTGGGTCTGCCCCGGCCCCAGGGGGTGGTGGTGACGGAGGTCTATCGCGGCGGCCCGGCCGATCGCGCCGGCATCGGCGAGGGCGACGTCATCACCGCCGTCGGCGGCCAGGAGGTCAACGACCAGAGCGGCCTGAACTTCCAGGTCGGCAATCGCGATCCCGGCGACACGGTCGAGGTCACGGTCCGAAACGAGCGCGGCGCGCGCACCGTCAACGCCCGGGTAGACCGCCTGCCCGGCGACGCCGACACCGACGACGCGGCGGTGGTCCAGCAGGGCGTGCTCAGCGGACTTGCGGTGCTGCCGCTCAATCCCGCTCTGGCGGACAGCTTGGGAGCCAGTCCATTCGCCTCGGGGGTCATCGTCGGTGGGGTAGCGGGTCAGGGCTATGCGGCGCGCTACGGCTTCCGACGCGGCGACCTAATTGTTCAGGTCAACGGTCGTCCGGCGACCAGCGTCGAGGCTATCGAAAGCCTGCCGCGCGGCACGGAGATCGTCATCGAGCGCGGCGGACGACGTCAGGGAGCCGTTCTGCGCTGATCGTCTAGTCCAGCTTGTTGGACGGCTGGCGGATCAGGTTGTTCGCGCCCTGACGCATGTCGACGCTGGGCACATTGGGGAGATGCGATCCGGCGCAGCCGACGCCCAGGTTCGATCCCACGCAATCCGCCGGCCCGGTGATGCCGACGCCGCCCGAGAGAGGCGCGCGCCGCGCCTCGTATTGCGCCAACTCGCGGGCGCCTTGGGCGGCGAATCGGGCGTCGCGCTCGGGATTGCCCGTACCGCGCGCCGCCGGGGCCGCCCTGGCCGCCTCCGCCAGTCGCCGATCGCAGCTCTCCTGCTCGGCCCCGGTCAGCGTGCGCGTCGGCGGATGGCAGCCGACCCCCGCCGTCCGCATCGACCGGGCGATCCGGTCAGCCTCGGTCCCGGGACGCACCTGCCACAGAGGATCGACGGCTCGTGCCGGGGACGGCGCGGCGGCGGACGGCAAGGGTGCTGACTGGTCGGGTCGAGGCGTCGGCGCGGCGTCTGACAAGGGCCGCGCGGCGGCGTAGGCGCCGGTTGGCGTCACCACCTCCTGCACGGCCGGTGAGAGCGGCGCGGGACGCGGGGCGGTCTCTCCGTCCAGCAGCGGCCGGGGCTCGATCTCCACCAGGATGATTGGCGGCGCGCCCGGCGGGAACACGATGTCCCGGGCTTGGCGAACCGCCAGATAGCCCAGCAGCAAAAGATGAAGCAGCACGGAGCCGATCACCACGGCGGTCCAGGTGCGCCGGTCGCGTTCGCGCGGCCTTGACCCCTGGGGCGGGCGTATGACGGCCAGGGCTGTGCTCATGACGCCCCCTCGGCAAGCCCCCCGACCCGCTTACGGCAACGCTAGGCCGGGCCAGCCGCTCGCGCAACGCCGATCATTTTGGCCACAATCATTCGCGCCTCAGCGCTTCGATCGGATCCAGCTGAGCCGCGCGCCAGGCGGGATAGGCGCCGAACGCCACGCCGACGAAGGTCGAAAAGCCGATGGCAAGCGGCGCGGCCCAGGCCGGGATCGCCGTGGGCCAATCGCCGAACCGCGCCATCAGCAAAGCCCCGCCGATGCCGACGATCAGGCCCAGCAGACCGCCCAGCAGCGACAGCACCACGCTCTCCAGAGCAAACTGGGTAAGAACGTCGGAGCGCCGGGCGCCGATGGCCATGCGCAGGCCGATCTCGCGGGTCCGCTCGGTCACCGACACCAGCATGATGTTCATGATCCCGACCCCGCCGACCACCAAAGACACGCCGGCCACGGCGGCCAGCAGCAGGGTGAAGGTCTGGCTGGACGAGGCCGCGGCCTCCTGGATCGAAGTCAGATTCTGGATGTTGAAATCGTCGTCCTCGCCCGGCTGTATCCGGTGCCTCTGACGCAACAGTTCGGCCAAATCCTGTTCCAGCTGGTAGAGCGCGTCCTCGTCGACAGCCTTCACATAGACCTGGTTGACGCTGGCGCCCCGCGCGCCGGGGCCGCGGCCGATGACCCGGCTGCGGGCGGCGTCCAGCGGGATCACCACGATGTCGTCCTGATCCTGGAAGCCGGACTGGCCCTTGGGCGCCAGCACCCCGACCACGGTGAAGGGGATGGGGCCGATGCGCATGCGCTGTCCGACCGGATCAACGCCGGGGCCGAACAGCTCATCGACCACCGTCTGGCCCAGCACCGCGACCTTGCGGCCGCTGTCGGCGGCGGCCTGATCGAACATCTGGCCGGACGAAATCTCCAGGTCCCGGGCGATCAGATAATCGGGCGTCACCCCCTCCACCCGGCTGGACCAGTTGGCGCCCTCGTAGACCAGCTGAGCGCCGCCATTGATGGCGGGAGACACGGCGCGCACGCCTTCGAGGGTCCGCATCGCCTCGGCGTCGCTCACCTCCAGACTGGCCCCGGAACCCCGCGCGCCGCGCACGAAGCCGCCGCCGTCGCCCCTCGGGGCGCCCGGACGGACGACCAGCATGTTGGTGCCCAGGCCTGACAGCGCCTCCTCGACCTGTTTCTGGGCGCCCAGACCGACCGAGGTCATCATGATCACCGCCGCCACCCCGATGACCACGCCTAGCGAGGTCAGGGCCGAGCGCATCGGATGCGCGCCGATGGCCCCGAAGGCGAAGCGGAACAGCTCCATCGGGTTCATCTGGCCGGCGGAAATGTGCAGGCCGTGCGAAGGCTTCAGGCGGGTTTGCTGATCCATGCGTCAGGCTCCAGAACCATAAGCAGCCGTCACCCTCGGGCTTGACCCGAGGGTGATGGCGACAGATGGGGGAGCGCTGCCGCTCACGACCGCTCATCCGACACGATATGCCCATCCCGGAACGCCACGCGGCGCTTGGCGCGCTCGGCGACCTCGGTGTCGTGGGTGACGATGCACAGGGTCAGCCCCTGGGCGTTCAGCTCATCGAACAGGGCCAGCACCTCCTGGCCGGTGGAGGTGTCCAGCGCCCCCGTCGGCTCGTCGGCCAGGAGAAGGTCCGGCGCGTTAGACAGGGCGCGGGCGATGGCCACCCGCTGCTGCTGCCCGCCGGACATCTGGGTCGGCTTGTTGTTGAGTCGATGGCCCAGGCCGACCCGCTCCAAGAGCTCCACCGCCCGCTCGCGCCGCTCGGTCGGCGGAATGCCGGCGTAGATCATCGGCAGTTCGACATTCTGGGTCGCCGTCAGGCGCGGCAGCAGCTGGAAGGACTGGAAGACAAAGCCGATGCGGCGATTGCGGAAGCTGGCCAGTTCGTCGTCGTCGAACTCGGCCACCGGCTCGCCCTCAAAGCGATAGGCGCCGCCGCTGGGGCGATCCAGCCCGCCGACCACATTCATCAGGGTCGACTTGCCCGAGCCCGAGGGGCCGACGATGGCGACATGCTCTCCCCGGCCGATGTCCAGCGACACCCCGGCCAGGGCGTTGATGACCTCGTCGCCCATCACATAGGTCTTGGTCAGGCGCTCGATCTCGATCATCAGCGGCCAAAGCCTCCGCCGCCGCCCATGCCCCCTCCACCCATTCTTTGGGCCATCTTCTCGGCGCGCTCGTCGGTGCGGCGCGGGCCGCCGCCCGTGATGACCTCGTCGCCGGCTTCCAGTTGACCGCCGATGATCTCGGTATAGCTGCCGTCGGTGGCGCCGGTGCGGACCGGAACGGCCACGGGCTCGCCGTCGCGCAGCACCCAGACCACGCCACGACCGCCGCCGCCGGCGAAGCGCAGGCGCAGGGTCTCCAGGGTGGTGCGCTGGTCGGGGCGCAGCAGGGGCGCGATCTCGTCGAAGGCGGCGTTGAACGCCGTCGCCCGGGCCGGATTGCCGCCGCCGCGCCGGCCCCCGCCACCCGCCGCCGAGGCGCGCATCGAGGCTCGGGCGGTCTGCTGGGCGCGCTGCAGGATCGGCTCGACCTGGGCGCGTTGCGCGGCGTCCAGGTTCAGCTCCTCGATGATCGAGGCGACCGTGTTTCCCCGCCCGGCCCCGCCCTGGCCACGCTCGCGCTGGGGCCCGCCCGCCGCGCCGCCCTGACCGCGCCGTCCGGCCGCGGGCGCCTCGGCGTCGACGGGGGTGAAGCGCAGCGCGGAGTTCGGCACGCGCAACACGCCGCGCCGTTCCGACAGGATGATGTCGGCGTTAGCGGTCATGCCGGGCAGCAGCTTTTCGCCGGGATTGTCGGCCTCGGCCTCGACCGTATAGGCGACCACGCTGGACTCGGCCTGGGGCAGGGCGCGGATGCGGGTCACGGTCCCGGTGAAATTGTCGTTCGGAAAGGCGTCGACCGTGAAGCGGACGGCCTGGCCCGGCTTCACCTGGCCGATGTCGGCCTCGTCGACATTGATCAGCGCCTGAACCCGGCTGAGGTCCTGGGCCAGGGTGAACAGCACCGCCACGTTCAGCCCCGAGGCCACGGTCTGACCCGGCTCGATCTGGCGGTCGATGATGACCCCGTCGATCGGCGCGACGATGGTGGTGCGGCCCAGGGTCGCCTGGTTGGCCCGAAGTTGGGCCTGCTGCTGGGCCACTTGGGCGCGGGCCTGACGCACCCCGGCCTGGGCCGTCTTCAGCGAGGCGTCGGCGGTGTCCAGCGCCGCCTGGGCGATGATGCCCCGGTCGAACAGAAACTTCTGCCGGTCGTATTCGGCCTGGGCCAAGGCCACCTGCGCCTGGGCCGTGGCCACCTGGGCCTGGGCGGCCTGGATCGAGGCCTGGGACTGCTCGACCGCCGAGCGCTGGTTCTGCGGATCCAGGATGGCCAGCACCTGGCCGCGCCGCACCCGGTCGTTGTAGTCGACCAGGACGTCGGTGACCTGGCCCGAGATCTGCGAACCGACCTCGACCGTGACCAACGCCTCCAGCGTGCCCGAGGCCGCCACCGAGGAAGTGATCTCGCCGG
>CAXBPJ010000044.1:0-8414 GCA_963977325.1 uncultured Brevundimonas sp.
GATCACAACAACCACGCCGGTGACGATGTGCCGCCACCACGGCTGATCACTACCGTAGAGGGTCACCGAGGCGATCACGAGCAGGAAGGCGAAGCCGGTGGCGACGGCCAGGAGGCCGTTCGGCCCGATGCGGTTCAAGACTTCACCTTCACATAGCTGCCGGGCGCCGGTTCGAGCGCGGGGAGGGGGCCCTTGGCCGGATCGCGGGCAGAGGTCCAGTCGCCCGATTTCTCATGCAGCCATGTCGCCCAGTGGTTCCACCAGCTGCCGGAATGCTCGACCGCGCCGGCCTGCCAGTCGGCCAGGGTGTCGGGCAGGTCGTCGTTGATCCAGTGCTGGTACTTGTTGGCGTCCGGTGGATTGACCACCCCGGCGATGTGGCCCGATCCGGCCAGGGTATAGGTCACGTCCGCGCCCCGGAAAGCCCGGGCTGAGCGATAGACCGAGTTCATCGGCGCGATGTGGTCCTCGCGACTGGCCTGGAAATACAGGGGAATGGTGACCTTCGACAGGTCGATCGGTTCGCCGCCGAGGGTGAAATGGCCCTGGGTCAGCGCATTGCGGCCGTACATCTGGCGGAGATAATCGAGGTGCAGCTTCTTCGGCATCCGCGTCTGGTCGGCGTTCCAGAACAACAGGTCGAAGACGGGCGGCGACTTGCCCATCAGATAGTTGGACACGAAGAACGACCAGATCAGGTCGTTGGCCCTGAGCGCGTTGAAGGTGTCAGCCATGGCCGCGCCGGGCAGAACGCCGCCGGCCGCGTCCATCTGCTGCTCGATCTCGGAAAGCCAGTGCTCGTCCGTGAACAGCAGCAGGTCGCCGGCCTCGTGGAAGTCATGCTGGGCCGCGAAGAAAGTCGCGGACGACACCGGCTGGACCCCGGTCTGGGCCATATGCGCCAGCGCCGCGCCCAAGAGAGTGCCGCCGATGCAGTAGCCGACTGTGCTCACCCGCGCCGAGCCGGTCTGCTCCATCACCTTGGAAACCGCGGCGTAGATGCCTTTCCTGAGATACTCATCGAAGCCGTAGGCGGCCTTGTCGACGTCCGGATTGACCCAGGAGCAAACGAAAACGGTGAAGCCCTGGGCCGACAGCCAGCGGATCATGGAGTTCGCCGGCTGCAGGTCCAGAATGTAGAACTTGTTGATCCAGGGCGGGAAGATCAGCAGGGGCACGGCCCGCTGCTTCTCTGTCGCGGCGTCGTACTGGATCAGTTCGAACAGGTCGTCGCGCCACACCACCTGGCCCGGGGCGGTGGCGACATTCTCGCCCACGATGAAGCGGCCATAGTCGGCTTGGCTGATCTTCAGCTTGCCGCGCCCGCGCTCCAGGTCCTCGGCGAAATTCTGCATCCCCTTGACCAGACTCTCGCCGTTGGTCTCGGCCAGGGCCTTCAACGCGGCCGGATTGGAGGCCAGAAAGTTGGCGGGCGAGAAGGCGTCGGTCAGCAGCTTGGTGAAGAATTCGGCGCGGCGCTTGGTGCGCGGATCGACGCCTTCGACCCCGGACACCAGCCCGTTCATCCAGTCGGCGGTGATCAGATAGGACGACTTGATGGCCTCGAAGGCGGGGTTTTCGCTCCAGGCCGGGTCCTTGAAGCGCTTGTCGGTCGGTTTCGCGGCGTCCACCGCCTCGCCGGCCATGCGGCGGGTGGTGGTGGACCACAGCTCCATATAACGGCCGAACAGGTCGGCTTGGGCGGCGAACAGCTTTTCCGGGCGGGCGGCCAGGCCGGTCATCACCTCAGCCATGGCCGGGGCGACGTTCATGGGATCGGCCGAGGGCAGGGCGCCCGGCGCGGCGCGACCGGCCTGGGCCATGGCCGCCTCGGCCAAGGCCGCCTGGGCCGTCATGGCCGCCTTGGCCAGATTGACCGACAGGGTCTCCAGCATGGCCTGGTGCTCCGCGGCGGGGAGGGCGGGGGGCATGCCGCTGGCTGGGCCGGCCCCTGGAATCGGTTGGGGTTTGGGGGCCTCGGGCAATGGGTTCGCCGCGACGGATTCGGTCCTGGACGCCTTCGCCTTGGCGGTCTTCGGCGGTTTGCGCTTGGCCGAGGTCGGGCGGCCGGCCTTGCGGGGCGGGCGCGGCGTGTCCGGGGGCGCGTCGGCCATCGTTCGGTCCTTTCAGGCTCGGGCGGCGGCTGCCCTTCCTCACCGGCGGATTGTGGCATATGACCGCCGTCGAAATGAACGCCCGCCTTCCGAAAAAGATCGCGCTGACGACGGCGGGCCTGACCGCCGGTCTCGCATTGCTGGCCGGGTGCGCGGCGACCCCCTTCGATACGGTGACGGACGAGGCCTCTCCGGTGTCGGCCCGTGTCGACGCCCTGGTGGCCGCCAACCGCGAGTATCCGCGTTGGGAGGACTTTCCGCCCGAGCCCGTGGGACTGCCGACCGCCACCCAGATCGCCGCCGAGGTCAGCACCCTGAGCGTGACGCAACAGGCGCTGGCCGCCGAGGTGGACGCCATCGAATGGGACGCCCAGGATCCCGCCGCCCTGGGGGCCGCCATCCGGTCGCGCGTGGATCAAACGCTCGCCGCGCCGATCGCCGTCCAGACCCGCGAGGATATCGAGGCAGAGGCCGAGCGACTGCGTCGGCGCGCAACGCCGCCGCCGCCCATCGACCGCGACTGATCGCCCAGGCCGCCCTGGGCCGTACGACCGGGACTGACACAGTTCCCCGCTAGACCTTCACCCGGACCTGCGAATCCGGGGACAACAGCCTCCGAGGAGACCCCATGACCGCTTCCGCGAAAGGCCTCGACGCCGCCACCTGGGCCGCCCTGGTCGCCCAGGCCGCCGAGGTGACCGAGCGCGCCGCCATCGCCGCCCACAGTCTGACCGGCCGCGGCGACGAAAAGGCCGCCGACCAAGTGGCCGTGGACGCCATGCGCACCGCCCTGAACGCGCTGGACATCACCGGCCGCATCGTCATCGGCGAGGGCGAGCGGGACGAGGCGCCCATGCTGTTCATCGGCGAGGAGGTGGGGACCGGGAAGGGACCGGCCATCGACATCGCCCTGGACCCGCTGGAGGGCACGACCCTGACGGCCAAGGCCATGGCCAACGCCCTGGCCGTGGTCGCTTTCGCGCCCCGCGGCGGCCTGCTGCACGCGCCCGACACCTATATGGACAAGATCGCTATCGGCCCGGGCTATCCCGCCGGAACGGTCGATCTGGACAACGCGCCTGAGGATAACGTCCGCGCCCTCGCCAAGGCCAAGGGCGTGGCGCCCGAGGACATCACCGTCTGCGTGATGGACCGGCCGCGCCATGCAGAGTTGATCGCGGCGCTGCGGTCGGTCGGCGCCAAGGTGCTGCTGATCACCGACGGCGATGTGGCGGGGGTGATCCACACCGCCGAACCGGAGACCGGCATCGACCTCTATCTCGGCTCCGGCGGAGCGCCCGAGGGCGTGCTGGCGGCGGCCGCCCTGAAATGCGTCGGCGGCTTTTTTCAGGGGCGGCTGATTTTCCGCAACGATGACGAGCGCGAGCGGGCGCGGCGCACCGACGTCACCGATTTCGACCGCAAGTATGCGCTTGATGAGCTGGTCTCCGACCAGGCCATTTTCGTCGCCACCGGCGTGACCAAGGGCGCCATGCTGGACGGGGTGCGGGTGTCCGGCGGCCAGGTCACGACCCACACGGTGGTGATGGATTCCGCCTCAAAGACCGTGCGACGCATCCAGACGGTGCGTCCGGCCTGATGGCCGACGGCGGCGCCCTTGGCGGACCGATCGCCTTCCTGGGCGTCGAGCGGTCGCTGACCGACCGCGTCTGGCGCCAGCGCGCCGCCGATCCGGCCGTGGTCCGCGCCCTCAGTCAGGGGCAGGGCCTCAGCGAGCCCCTGGCGCGAGCTCTGGCGGCGCGCGGCGTCGATGCCGACGGCGCCGAAAACTTTCTGCGTCCGACCTTGCGGGCGTTGTTCCCCGATCCGTCCAGCTTCACTGACATGGACGCGGCGGCCGGGGCCATCGTCGATGCGGTCCAGGCCGGGCGGCGGGTGCATGTCTTCGCCGACTATGACGTCGACGGAGCCTCCAGCGCGGCGCTGCTGATCCGCTGGTTCCGGGCCATGGGGGCGGAGCTGCCCTTCTATGTCCCAGACCGCCTCACCGAAGGCTATGGCCCCAGCCCGCGCGCCTTCGAGACGCTTAAGGGGCAGGGGGCCGAACTGGTCATCACCGTCGATTGCGGCGCGGTCGAGGCCGTGGCGCACGCCTGTTCGATCGGGCTGGAGGTGGTGGTGATCGACCATCACCTGATGCGCGACGAGCCGCCCGCCTGCCGCGCCGTGGTCAATCCGAACCGTTCAGGCTGCGGCTCGGGCCAAGGCGATCTGGCCGCGGCCGGGGTAGTGTTCGTGCTGCTGGCCGCCCTGAACCGCGAGGCGCGGCGGCGCGGCCTGTTCGCCGACCGACCCGAGCCCGACCTGCGCGCCTGGCTTGACCTGGCCGCGCTGGGGGCCATCTGCGACGTCACCCGCCTGACCGGCTTCAACCGGGCGCTGGCCAAGCTGGGAGTCATGGCCATGTCGAACTGGGCCAATCCGGGCCTGCGGGCGCTGCTGAGCGTCGCCGGCATGGAACCGGGCCCGGCCAAGTCGAGCCACGCGGGCTGGGTGCTTGGGCCGCGAATCAACGCTGGCGGCCGCATTGGCCGCGCCGATCTGGGCGCGCGCCTGCTCTCGACCGATGATCCAGCCGAGGCCCGCGATCTGGCCGAGGAGCTGGACGCCCTGAACACCGCCCGCCGCGAGGTGGAACGCGAGGTCACCGAGGCCGCCGTGCGCCGCGTCGAGGCCTCGGGCGCTCACGCCGACGACAGCGCGGTCATCGTCGTTGAGGGCGAGGACTGGCACCCCGGCGTGGTTGGTATCGTCGCCGGCCGCCTGCGCGAGCGCTGGAGGAAGCCCGTCATCGTCATCGGCATCGATCCCGCCACCGGCGTCGGGAAGGGCTCGGGCCGGTCCCAGCCGCGCGTGAACCTGGGCCGCGCGGTGCAGGCGGCCTTTGACGAGGGCCTGCTGCTGTCAGGAGGCGGCCACGCCATGGCGGCGGGCCTGGCCGTGGCTGCGGGAGGGGTCGGCGCCGTGCGAGACCGCCTGAACGCTCTGTTGGCCGGCGAATGCGCCGACGCCGCCGCAGTCGACGCGCTGGAGATCGACGCTCTGCTGGACCCGCGCGCCGTCACCCGTGACCTGTTCGACCAGTTCGAGCAGCTGACTCCCTTCGGCCCCGGCAACCCCGAGCCGGTCTTCGCCCTGTCCGGCGTACAGGCGCGTGAGCCGGTGGCCATGAACGGCGGCCATGTGCGCTGTCGTCTGGTCGGCCCGGACGCCGCCGCGATCCGCGCCATCGCCTGGCGCGTGGCGGACCTGCCGGCCGGTCGGGCGCTGCTGAACGGACAGGGCGGACTGGACGTGGTGGGACGTCTCAAGGCCGACGACTGGAACGGCCGCCGGGGCGTCCAGTTCGAGATCGACGATATCCATGACCCCCGCCGGGCCTGAGGCGCCTTTCCTGTCCCGAAAGGGGTTGCGACCTACGGAATCGGCGGCTATATCGCCCGCTCTCCGCGCAGCGGTCCCTTCGTCTATCGGTTAGGACGTCAGGTTTTCAACCTGAAAAGAGGGGTTCGATTCCCCTAGGGACTGCCACGCGGAGCCTTTCTCCCTTCCTCGCATTGTGAACGGACCGCCGCCCTGACCGGGCCGATCCTGCGTGTTCGAAGGGACGGGAATGAGCGAACCGCCTGCCCACAAGCATCCGTTTCATCCCGCGGTGACCGCCGAGGGGTTCTCAGGGCAGGACGACATCTTCTTCGCCGCCGTCGAGATGACGCGCATGCCGATGATCGTCACCGACCCGAACCAGGCCGACAATCCAATCGTCTTCGCCAATGTCGCCTTCCTGGAGCTGACCGGATACACCACCGAAGAGATCCTAGGCCGCAACTGTCGCTTCCTGCAGGGCGAGGATACGGATCGCGACACGGTTTCCGCGGTTCGCAATGCGATCGAGAAACGCACCGACATCGCGGTGGAGCTGCTGAACTATCGCAAGGACGGTTCGGCCTTCTGGAATGCGCTGTTTGTCAGCCCGGTTTTCGACGGCGAGGGCAAGCTTCTGTATTTCTTCGCCTCGCAACTCGATGTGTCGCGGCGGCGGGACGCTGAGGACGCCCTGCGCCAGGCCCAGAAGATGGAGGCGGTCGGCCAGCTGACCGGCGGCATCGCCCACGACTTCAACAATCTGCTGACCGTGGTCATGGGCAATCTCGATTCGGCGCTGGCGCGGACCGAGGATCCCGCTCTGCGTCGGCGACTGGAGGCGGCGCTCGAGGCGTCCCGGCGCGCCGAGACCCTGACCGGCCAGATGCTGGCCTTCGCCCGCAAGCAGCGGCTCGAAGGGCGGCCGACAAATCTGAACCGTCTGGTCGAGAGGTTGCGGGAACTGGTTGATCGCACCTTGGGATCATCCATCGAGATCGAGACGGATTTTGGCGAGGATCTGAAGCTGGCCCGGGTTGACCCTGTCCAGGCCGAGGTCGCCCTGTTGAACATCCTGATCAACGCGCGTGACGCCATGCCGGACGGCGGCAAGGTCTGCATTCGCACGCGCAATCGGTCGCTGGGCGGTGGCAACGCCTTGGGGCTTGCGGCGGGCGACTATGTTGAATTGGCCGTTCAGGATAGCGGCCACGGAATTCCGGCGGAGGTGCTGTCGCGAGTCACCGAGCCCTTCTTCACCACCAAGGAGGTGGGGCAGGGCACCGGGATGGGTCTGGCCATGGTCTATGGCTTCATGCGTCAGAGCCACGGGCGGCTCGATATCGACTCGACCGAAGGCCAGGGCGCCACGGTCCGGTTGATTTTCCCGTCAGCCCAAGGGGAGGAGGTCAATCCTCCCGAAGTTCCCGGGCGCGCGCCGCGCGGCGGGACTGAGACGATTCTCATGGTGGAAGACAACGCCGACGTGCGCCGGATGGGCTGCGGGATCCTCGAGGATTTCGGCTACACGGTCGTCACCGCCGCCACGGCCGTAGAGGCGCTGCAGCGGATCGACGAGGGCGCGACGTTCGACCTTCTGTTCACAGACATCGTCATGCCCGGGGGGATGAACGGGGTCACCCTGGCCAACGAGATTCATAGGCGCGACCCGCAGCGCAAGATCCTGCTGACGACCGGCTGGGCCGACCGCGCCGTCGACATCGGCGATGAGGCTGAACGGGCGGGTTACGAGCTGATCGGCAAGCCGTATCGCCGCACCGACCTGGCGCGCCGCGTGCGCGCGGTGCTGGACGGCGCCTCAGGCGTGTGAGCGGTTCAACCGTTGCTTATCGAATTTCGATATTTTCAGTTGGGATAACCGTGTTAAGCTGACCCATCCGCCGAGGTAAGGCGGCGAGGGGGCTATGACGAGTATCGAGACCGAGGCGCGGGAAGCGCCGGCGGCCGTTGCGATCACAGGTCGCGTCAAGTGGTTCGACGCCGGCAAGGGGTACGGGTTCATCGTGCCGGATGATCCGTTGCTGACGGATGGTCGTGACGTCCTGTTGCACATCACCAGCCTGCGAGAGGCGGGCCAGCAGACGGCGGGCGAAGGGGCGGCGATCCGCTGCCAGGTCGTGCGCCGTCCCAAGGGCTGGCAGGTCGTCTCCATCGAGGATCTGGAAGCGGTGGCCGGGGCTCCGCCGCCCCGTCAGTTCGAGGGCGATCTGCTGCGCCGTCCCTCGCGGCCCGTGCCGACGCCTCTGCCCGGCGACGCCGAGACCGCCGTGGTCAAATGGTTCAATCGCACAAAGGGCTACGGTTTCGTGGTGCGTGACGGCCGAGACGACGATATCTTCGTGCACATCGAGACGCTCCGCCGCTGCGGTCTGGACGACTTGGCGCCGGGAGATCATGTCCGGGTCCGGTTCGCTCAAGGTCCCCGCGGACTGGTCGTGGCGGACATCCAGTCGGGCGAGTGACCCTCGCCCCCGTTTGAGGGCGAGTCCATGGCCATAACCCGAGGAAGCTCCCTGATCGGCGCCGTCGCGCTGGGTCTCACGGCCTGCTCCGGCCTCCCGAGGGGCCGACCGGCGAGCCGATGCAGCGGCTCAGCGTCGTTACGGACAGCGGCCATCACGATTTCTGGGTCGAGATCGCCGACACCGAGGCCGAGCGCGCCCAAGGCCTGATGTTCCGGCCGCCGCTGGGCGACGACCGCGGCATGCTGTTCCAGTTCGAGGACAGCGCCGAGCGTAGCTTCTGGATGCGCAACACGCCCAGCCCGCTGGACATCATCTATATCGATGGGGCGGGCCGTATCGTCTCGATCGCCCGCCATACCACCCCCAACTCCGACACCGGCATCCCGTCGAACGGCGCGGCCGCCGGGGTGCTGGAGGTGCGCGCAGGCCG
>CAXBPJ010000045.1:0-8141 GCA_963977325.1 uncultured Brevundimonas sp.
CGTCGCGTGGCCGGCCCCGGCCAGCAGCACGCCTGTGCCGGTGCGGATGGAGACTCCGCCCTGGGGTCGCTGGGTCACATTGATGTCCATCAACGACGACAGCTGGTCGATCAGTTGGGTCTGGGCCCCCAGGGCGCCGGTGGCGTCGCCGCCATTGATGGTGGCCCGGGCCACCTCGACGTTCAGCGCCTCGATCTGGCTGAGCAGCATGTTGGCGCTCTCGACAGCCGTTTTGATGCGACTGTCGGCGTCCTCGCGCACGGCCTGAATCTGGCCGGCGATGCGGGCGGATTCGTCGAACAGGCTCTGGGCGCGCTGCAGGGCGTCGCTGCGCAGGGGGGTCGAACCCGCGTCCTCGGCTGAGGCGGCGAAGGCCGAGAACAGGCCGTCGATGCGGCTGAAGAAGCCCGAGTCGCCGCCGGGATCGCCGAACAGCGACTGAATGCGGTCATACAGCTCATAGCGCACGCCCTGGCGCGCCGCGTCGGCGTCGGCCTGCAGGCTGGCGGCCTGGAGGAAGCGGTCGGTGGCCAGCCTCACCCGGCCAATCTCCACGCCGGAGCCCATGCCGCCGGTGGTCATGGCCACCTGGTCGGCGACCTTCCTGACATAGCCGGGGGTGTTGACGTTGGCGACGTTGTCCGAGCTGACGCGGATTTGCGCCTGAGCTGTCATCAGCCCGGAGTTGGCGATGTTGATGATGCTGTTCAGCGACACGGGACGACGTCTCCTTCACGCGGGAATCCGACGGCGCCCGGCAGAAGCTGCTCACGCACGGGCGAGATTTGCCCGGCGCGGCGCGCTGTCTGCAATGCCAAGTCGCTGATTCGCATGATTTCCCTTGGATAGGTCTTCTGACCCCAGCTCCCTGGCGCAAACGGCGGGCCACGGCCGAAGGCGACATGACGGCCATCGATCCAGGGCGGCAAAAGGCGACCGTCGGCGCGGCAAGTTTGGCCGTCGAGGCGATGACCGCCGAGGCCAACGCGGCTCCTTTTACACGCAAACACAGAGAGTTGGCTGAATCGAGCGCTGTGGCCCAGCGGTTGCTTCCCACCGTCCGAATGTTCCCGGCGCAGCAGGCGCTACCGATTTCCTTTCAGCGTGAGCCTGCCCCGTCCCATGTCCGCCGCCGCTTTTCTGTCCGTTCTCGCCGGCGCCGCTCCCCAGCGGTCGGGCGTCGCCGCGTCCGTCGTCGGCCAGGGCGAGAGCGCGTCGACGTTCAGTGGCTTGCTCGCGACGGCCGAGACCTTCGGTATGCCCGGGCCGGAAACGCGTCTCGCCGGCTCCAAGGCGTCCAAGACAGGTCCGATCAGCGGGCAGGAACTCGCTGCGACCGAGCCCGAAGCCCTGGACCCTTCATCGGCGCCCCCGGCGCCGAGCGTGGCGCCGGTCATTCGCGCAGCCGAGAGGCCTGCCGTCGGGCCGATGGATTCCCACACAGGCGCGCTGACGGTTGACCCCGGACAACCATCAGGCGCCGCCTCGAACCTCACGGCATCGAGCCAGGATCAGACTCCATCCGCACCGGTCGCGCCTGGGTCGGGCGCTGCGGCCATGCCGCATAGACCTCCGTCGGCCTCCGCGTCAGGAATGCCCACCGACACCGGCCGCGCCTCGTCCTCGACCCTACCCGTTCAGGGCCAACGCGCGGCAAGCGCTGCCGCGACCAGCGACGGGTCCAGAGCAACTGTCCCTGACCTGGCCCCGAACGCTTCGGCTTTGGCCTCGCATCCGTTCGTCACCTCCGCCAGCGTCGCCGGAGCCCTCAAGGTCGCGATCCCGATCGGCGCGGCGGGCAAGGCGAACGCCGGATCGGGGTCCTCGAGCCCGACCGCGTCCGTTGCGACGCCCGCGCCGACAGGAACCGGCGATACGCCCAACGTCGCCGCCGCGCGTTCCATGCCTCCAACGTCGGCGACGCCCGCGTCCCGCGAAGGACCGGGTGGCGCGGCTGCGCCGGCCCCCGCCCAGTCGCCGGGCAGCTCAGCGGCGACCGCGTCCGTCCGACACGGCGAGACCGCGCCGGCCGTGTCGGCCGTGATCGTCGCGCCTCGCGGCGGCGGCGGCGGCCGCGCGCTCGCCGACCCGTCCGGTATCGCCGAAACCGCCGCTCCCGTTGCCCCCAAGGACGGCGGCGGGGTGAAGCTCTCCGAGTCGGGGGCTCACCCGACCACTGAGCCTGGTGCTCACGGCGATCGTGCGGAGGCGCGCGCGGGATCGAGCGCAACGCCTGCGTTCGGCCGGTCGTCGGGCGCGGCAGCCGGCGCCGACACGGCCGGCCCGTCCACAAACTCGCCCAGCGCGGGCTCGACGTCGGCGGCGCCAACGTCCTCCGCCATGAACGCGTCAGCCGCTCAGCCCTCGCCGGTCTTCGATCCCGGCGCCGTCGAGACGCCCTCCGAGCCCGCTCCGGTGATGCATGACATGGCCGAGGGCGTCACCGACACGCCCCAGCTGGAACGCGCCGTCGCGTCATCGGCAAGCGGCGCCCACGGCCTTTCCTTCCTGTCTCGCGCCTCCGTCGAGACCACCGCGCTGCTGGCCGCGCGTATGCTCAATCGTCTGGATCAGAAGGTGACCCGCTTTGACATGGCGCTGACGCCCGAGGGGCTGGGTCAGGTCGAGGTGTCGATGGATATCGAGGCCGACGGACAGCTGACGGCGCGCCTGGCCTTCGACAACCCCGCGGCCGCCGCCGAGATGCGCGGTCGCGTCGATGAGCTGCGCCGCCAGCTGGAGCAGGCGGGATTCACCCTGGGCGAGGACGCCCTGGAATTCTCCAGCCCGGATCAGGGCGGGTCCAACGCTTCGCTGTTCGGTGACGGCCGGCGCTCCGGCGCGGGCCACGCCTTTCGCGCCGGCGACCGGCTGGCGCTCGACGCCGATCAGCCGCCGCCCGTCTGGATGTCCCTGAAAACGGCGCCCGACGGCGTCGATGTGAAGGTCTGAACCATGGTCGACGCCATTTCCACAGCCGACTCGTCCGGGCGCATCAACGCCGGCGGCGCCATGCTGGCCTCGAACTTCGAGACCTTCCTGACGCTGCTGACCGCCCAGCTGAAGAACCAGGATCCGCTGTCGCCGCTGGATTCCAATGAGTTCACCGCCCAGCTGACCCAGATGGCCGGGGTCGAGCAGCAGTTGCTGACCAACGACCTTCTGACCAGCCTGCTGGCCCAGAACGGCGGCGCCAGTCTGGCCGACGCCACCAACTACATCGGCAAAGAAGCCACCGCAGCGTGGTCCGCCGTCAAGTTCGAGGACGGCCAAGCGACCTGGAGCTACGAACTGGCCAAGGACGCCACCTCGGCCAAGATCGAAATTCTGGATGCGACCGGCAAGGTGGTCTTCACCGGCGAGGCCGACGATCTGACCACCGGTGTCCACGACTTCTCCTGGGACGGTCAGACCACCGGCGGCGGCCAGGCCCAAGACGGCTCCGTCTACACCATGAAGATCACCGCCAGCGGCCCCAACGGGACCGGCGTCGATTCCCAGGTCCTGACCCGCGGTCGCGTCACCGGCGTCGAGATGTACGACGGCGAACCCTACCTCACCGTCGGCGGGGCCATCCTGCCGCTCTCCTCCGTCATCGCGCTTGAAGAATTCGAGCCGGATACCGGCGGGCTCAGCCTGCCCGGCGCAGGGGCGATCTCAAGGGTCGCCTCCGCCCTGAACCCGCTCAACCTCTTCTGATCAAGGACACCAGACCATGAGCATCAACAGCGCACTGCTGGCCGGGGTCTCCGGCCTGACCGCGAACTCCGCCGCCCTGGCGGCGATTTCCCAGAATATCGCGAACGTGAACACCGTCGGCTACAAGCGCAGCCAGGCTGAGTTCCAGACCGTGATCAACGGTCAAAACAGCAACGCCGGTTATTCCGCCGGCGGCGTCATCGCCTCGGCCCGCCACTACGTCTCCGACAACGGTCAGCTGCAGCGGACCACCTCCTCGACCGATCTGGGCATTTCCGGCCGCGGCTTTTTCGTCGTCACCGACAAGGCCGAGGGCGTCGAGATCACCGACACGCGCCTGTTCACCCGCGCCGGCGCCTTCCGCGTCGACGAGATGGGCTATCTGAAGAACTCCGCGGGCCTTTATCTGCAGGGCTGGCCGGCCGACGGCGACGGCAATGTCGCCACCGACCCGTCCGACCTCAGCCGCCTGCAGTCGATCAACGTCGGCACCGTGGGCGGCACGGCCGAGCCCACCACCCGCGTCGGTATCAACGCCAACCTGCGCTCTGGACAGGTCGTCAATCCCGACATCGCCACCTACGACCCGGCGACCAACAACATGGCCATGTGGACGCCGGACGGCGTGGGCGGCATCAAGCCCGACTTCCTGATGTCGGTGCCGGTGTCGGACTCCAAGGGCGGCCAACGCTCGGTCTCGATGGCCTTCCTCAAGGGCGAGAACCCCAACGAATGGCACGTCGAGATCTACGGCGCGCCCGGCGATCTGGAGGGCGGCGACATGATCCGCTCGGGCCGCGTCGTCTTCACCCAGGACGGACGCCTCGACGCGGCGGCCACCGCCGCCCTCCCGGACGCCCTGTTCACCGACCCGGCCGACGCCGTGCTGACGCTCGGCGCTTCGGGATCGGCTCCCAAACCATCCAGTTTGACCTGATGACCGCGGCCGGCGGCCTGACCCAGTACGACAGCCAGTCCGTGGTCCAGGCGGTCACCACCAACGGCACGCCGTTCGGCAATCTGTCCAATATCGAGATCGACGAGGAGGGCTATGTCTCGGCCATCTTCGACAACGGCGTGACCCGCCGGATCGGTCAGGTCGCCCTGGCCACCTTCCCCAGCCCGGACAGCCTGAAGCCGGTCAACGGCAACGCCTATGCGGTCAGCCAGGGGTCGGGCACCTACAACCTCAAGGCCCCCGGCTCGGGCGGCGCGGGTTTGATCGGCGCGTCTCAGCTGGAAGCGTCAACCGTGGACCTATCAGCTGAATTCACCGGCCTGATCACCACCCAGCGGGCCTACTCCGCCTCCTCCAAGATCATCACGACCGCCGACGAAATGCTGGAAGAACTGATCCGCATCAAGCGGTGACGATGACTCGGGGGATTATTAACACTTCTCGCTAACCCATGGATCGTTGCTCGAAAATTAGCGTCGAACGATGGTTCGGGAAGGCTCGCGTTAGAGTCTTCCTAACCACGGCGCTTAAGCGGCCTTTAGCGGCCGATCGGTATGGTCACGCTCACGATGGTGGTGGTGACAGAGGCTTAAGCCCATGCTGACCGAGCGACGCCTTAACAGCAAAGGCGAACAATACGTGGTGGGACCGAACGGGACTCCGCTGACCCTGGCGGACCTGCCTCCGCCCAATACCGACCGCTGGGTGATCCGGCGCAAGGCCGAGGTGGTGGCCGCCGTGCGCGGCGGACTGTTGGAGCTCGACGAGGCGCTGACCCGCTATCGTCTGACGGCCGAGGAATTCGTGGCCTGGCAGGCGGCGATCGACAAATGGGGCATGCAGGGCCTCCGGACCACCCGCATCCAGCACTATCGCGCCTGATCCCGATCAATCGAAGACAATCAGGGCCGTTCCGGCGACGGAGCGGCCTTTCTTCGTGGGCTGTGCTCAGACTAGGGCGCGGACTGCCTCAAGGTCGGCGGGATTGTCGACCGACAGGGGCGCAGCGTCGATCACCGCAGCGTCGATGATCAGGCCTAGCTCCAGCGCCCTCAGTTGCTCCAGCTTCTCGCGGCGCTCCAACGGACTGGGCGGGGCGTCGCAGAACCGCTCCAGCGCTCGGCGCCGGTAGCCGTAGATCCCGACGTGACGCCACACCGGCTCGTCGCCGTAGAGGGTCGAGCGAGTGAAATAGAGAGCGCGGCCCGATCGGTGGTCATCGTCCAGCGCCAGGATCGCCTTGACCACGTCGGGATTGGCGCGATCGGCCGACGAGCTCTCGGTCGCCACCAGGGTCGCGATATCGCAGTCAGGTCGGGCCGCCAGGGTTTCGGCGCACCGAAGCGCGATCATCGGAGCGGCCAGGGGCATATCGCCCTGCAGATTGATCACCGCGTCGTGGCGACGCTCCGGATCGACGGCGTCCAAAGCGGCGCGCACACGATCGGAGCCCGAGGGAAGCATCGGATCGGTCAACGCCGCCCGGCCGCCGTAGGCCTCGACCACCTCGACGATCTCGATGTCGCCGGCGGCCACAACGACCGGCAGGCCCGACGCCTCAGCCTGCTGGAAGGCGCGTACGATCATCGGTCGCCCCCCGATTTCCGCCAGGGGCTTCCCGGGCAGTCGGGTGGCGGCCATGCGCGCGGGAATGACGATCAGCGGGTTCATCGTTGCGATCCGGCCGCTAGCGTGTAAGACAGCCGCACGCAAGGCGAGGCCTCGGTCGCGCCAGTACGACTGTGGCTGAATACGGGACCGACGACGCGCATGAGCGGCGACCTCAAGTGGAACAAGATTCTCGGCGCGGGCCTGGCCACCGCCTTCACCATCCTGGTGGTGCAGCAGGCCTCGGGCTTCATCTACTCCAGCCACGCGCCGGAGAAGATGGGCTATTTCATCGACGCTCCGGAGGAAGCGGCGGGCGGCGCGGGCGAGCCCGAGCTGCCGCCGGATTGGGGCACGGTCCTGCCGATCGCCGACCTGGCGGCGGGCGAGCGCGCCTTCGCCCGCTGCGCGGCCTGCCACACCATCAATCAGGGCGGGGCCAACGGTATCGGCCCGAACCTGTACGGCGTCGTCGGCGGTCCGGTGATGCACGCGGCCGGCTTCGCCTATTCGCCCGCGATGACCGAGCACGCCGCGGCGCGTCCCACCTGGGACTATGACCACCTCAGCGAATTCATCACCGCGCCGGCTCGCGTGGTGCCGGGCACCAAGATGTCGTTCGCGGGCCTGCGCAACACCGAGGAGCGCGTGGCGCTGATCGCCTATCTGCGCTCGCAGGGCTCCGGCGGCTACGCCATCCCGGCCCCCGATCCGTCGCGCCAGCCCGGCGCCGCCGTCACGGGCGAGCCGGCCACCGAGGAGGGCGAACGTCCGCTGGAAAGCGCTCCCACCTCAGGCCTGGGCGCCCCGGCCCCGATCACGGGCGCGGCGGGCCAACCGACCGTCGTGACCACGCCTCAGGGACAGGCGTCCGAAGAGAGCGCGCCCCAGGCGGGCCAGGCCAGCTCGGGCGGCTGATCACGTCGAAGAGCCGCGCCGGCCTCAGGTCGTCGCGGCGCCCTCGGCCCGAAGGATCGCCTCCAGGCCGTCGCGCCAGTCCGCGTGGGCGGGTCTCCAGCCCAGCTCGGCCTTGGCCTGGGCGTTCGAGACCCTCTTTGAGTCGAGATAGAAGCGTCGCATGCCGTCCGAGACCTCGGCGTCGGTCCAGGCGACTTCGGGCGGCGCGGACTGGCCCAGGCGCTCTGCGGTCCAGGCCATGACGACGTCGGCTGCCTCGGGAGTGTCGTCGGCGAGGTTGTAGATCGCGCCCGGCCGGGGTCGCGCCATGGAGGCCATTAGCCCGTCCACGGCGTCCTCGACATGGATGCGGTTGAACACCTGCCCAGGCTTCCGGATCAACCGCGCTTCACCCCGCTTGAGCCTGTCAATCGGCGACCGCCCCGTCCCATAGATGGCAGGCAGCCGAAACAGCTGGACCGTCAGCCCCATGCCCCGACCGGCGTCCAGCCACTCCTGCTCGGCCCGAACCCGGCGCGCGCCTTCAAGGCTGGCGGCGTTCAGGGGATCGCCTTCGAAGGCCCAGCCCCCGGCGCGATCGCCGTAGACGGCGGTCGAGGACACATAGCCGATCCAGTCGGGATAGGCGCCGGCCGCGGACAGGGCCGGAAGGAGAGCCCGGGCGCCGGGACACCCCCCCGCTTCCGGCGGTGCGGTGATCAGGATGGCGGTGGCCTGGGCGACGGCGCCGCGCAAGGTCTCGGCGTCACCGGGGTCGATGGCCTTGGCGCCGCGCGCTTCCAGTTCGCTGCGACGTTGTCCGTCCCGCGACGTGGCGGAGACAGCCCGACCCTCCGCGATCAGGCGGCGCATCAAGGCCTCGCCCAGATATCCGGCGCCGAAGATCAGCACCTGTCCGCCCTTGGCTCCTTCGTCCATCCGCTCAGACGACGCGCAGCCGCTCGGGCGGCGGGGGCGG
>CAXBPJ010000046.1:0-8118 GCA_963977325.1 uncultured Brevundimonas sp.
GGCGTGAAGAAGTTCGGCGGCGAGCAGGTGCTGGCCGGCAACATCCTGGTGCGCCAGCGCGGAACCACCTTCCATCCGGGCGACAACGTCGGCCTGGGCCGCGACCACACCCTGTTCGCCCTCAAGACCGGCGCCGTGAAATTCACCACCAAGCGCGGCGGCCGCTGTTACGTGTCGATTCTTAGCGCCGACATGCCGATGGCCGCCGAGTAGCGATCCGCCCCTTTCGGATCGCCGCTCTCAGAAGCCGCGATCCGGACCAGGGACATGTTTCCGCGGGGAGTCCGGGTCACCGGGCTCCCCGTTTTCGTTTCCCCGCGCCGAACCGCCCCGGACCCTGACGGACCAAGGAGGGCGGACTTCTGCGGAGGGGCGCGCATGTGCGTCATCGAAACCACCCCGGTCATCGCCACGCGCCGCCTGACCCTGCGCGCCCCGGCGCCCGAGGACGCGCAGACGATAGCGCGCCTGGCCGCCGACCCGGCCATCGCCCGCAACACAACCCGCATGCCCAGTCCCTATGGCCCCGAAGACGCCGTGGCCTTCGTCGCCGCCGTGGCCGCGCAGGATCCGAAGACGGGCCACACCTTCCTGCTGGATCACGACGACCACGGCCCGGTAGGCGTCATCGGCGCCTTCTATTCCGGCGATCCGATGCCGGAGCTCGGCTACTGGATCGGCCGGCCCTACTGGGGCCGCGGGCTGGCCACCGAGGCGGTGGACGGTCTGGTTCTGTGGGCGTCCAAGCGGTGGGGCAAGCGCGCCTTGATGTCAGGCCATTTCACCGACAACCCCGCCTCCGGGCGCGTGCTGGACAAGGCCGGCTTCCTGCCCACCGGCGAGGTGCGCCATCAGTTCAGCCGCGCCCGAGGCGAGCCGGTGGCCACCCGGATGATGGTCTGGATGGCCTGAACGGCGGATCAGTTCGGCGAACGGTGCAGGCTGGCGCGCTGCAGCCGGGCCTCCTGCGCTTCGGCGATGCACCGCGGCGTCTCCCAGCGCTCGCCGCGCCGAGCGGCGTCGCGCGCCTCCTCGGCGGTCAGAAACACCGGCTCCTGGCCGAAATCGCGGCGAAATGCGACGCGGGTTTCGCGGTCGCTAGCGCACACCATCAGCGGGCGATCGCGCTGTTCCGTCTGCGGACGATCCTGCCCGACTGCTCCCGAAGCCATTGAAACAACTGCTGTTGCAACAGCCGCGGCGGTGACAAAGGTCTTGGTCATGCTTGTCCTCCCGGCCCTTCGCGGGGCGCTTCAGGAGACAAGGATGCGCTATTTGACGGTTCTGTAAACCTGACGCGACAGATTCGTGACCTTCCGTTTACGGAGTGTTTTCGGCGTCCTAGATCAGCCCAGCGCTGGAGGCGAACACGACAGCGGCCGCCCCGCCCCCCAGGATCACGGTCGCCAAAGCGCCGCCGACGAACGCCATGACCAGACGCGCCCGGCGCTTGCGAAATCCCCCGGGCTTCAGCTCGGCGACATGATAGGCCCCCGACTTCTGGAAGGCTTCCGAACCGACGATGTTATGGCGCATGCGCGTTCCCTTCGCTGCATTCGAAGGGGGAGGTTCCATCCGGCTGGGGCCGAAAAAGGGCGATCCGCGCTCGCCGAACCGCGCCCTCGCCGAGGTCAGTTCAGGGCCAGCTCGGCCGTGCCGCTCGACCGGGTCACAACGCGGCGCATCAGCACCACGGGCTCCCCGTTCCCGGCCTGAACCGGAGCGATGACGAACCACTCCCCTGCCGGCAGACCCCGGAATGCGAAGCGCCCCTCGGCGTCACAACTGGTCGAGCGGACATACTGCGGATAGTCGGGATGCGCCGGCTCGAGGGTGCGCGCCCGCACCACCGAGGCCGGGACCGCCGCCCGCTCGATCGAGCCATAGAGGGTGTTGAACCGATGCCGGGTATAGGGCGTGACCGGGTTCAGCCCGACCGATCCGGCGCAGCGATAGGCCATGCCGCCATCTGAATAGCGCACCGTGCCCGCGATCGCGCCCTGACCGGCCGCCTGAGACCAGGCGAAGTTCGCGGAGTCGAAATCACGGCTCATCGCGCCCCCGTAGATCGGTCCGGTCTGGGTCGGGGCGCAGGCCGCGGCGGCGAGCGCCATACCGGCGGCGGCGAACAGGACGACGCGGGGCATGGCGACGACTCCGGGACGCGGATGTGAGGATCGGCGCAGTCTAGCCCTCCCGTCCCATGCACGCCACCCTATCGCCGGGCGGTCGAACCGGCCTAGAAGAACATCACGAGCCATTTGACGAGGCGTGATGAGCGTCACCTATGCCGACATCCTGGCCGCGCGCGAGCGTATCAAGGGCCAGGTCGACCACACCCCCGCCCGACATTCGCGCCGCCTGTCCGAGCTGACGGGGGCCGAGGTCTGGGTCAAATTCGACAACCTGCACTACACCGGCAGCTTCAAGGAGCGCGGCGCGCTGAACCGCCTGCTGCTGCTGTCTCCGGAAGAGCGCAAGCGCGGCGTGGTCGCGGCCTCGGCCGGCAACCACGCCCAGGCCCTGGCCTTCCATGGGGGTCGGCTGGGTGTGCCCGTCACCATCGTGATGCCCGAGGGCACGCCCTTCGTGAAGATCGATGGCACTCGACGCCACGGGGCCAAGGTCGTGATTCAGGGCGCCGACTTCACCGGCGCGACCGAGGAGGCCAAACGCCAGCAGGCCGAGCACGGCTACATCTTCGTCTCCGCCTTCGACGACGAGGGTATCGTCGCCGGCCAGGGCGTCTGCGCCGTCGAATTTCTCGAGGACGCGCCCGAGATCGAGACCCTGATCGTGCCGATCGGCGGCGGCGGGCTGATGGCTGGCTGCGCGCTCGCCGCCAGAGCCATCAAGCCCAATATCGAGATCATCGGGGTGGAGGCGGCCATGTATCCGTCGTTCACCGCCAAGCGAAAGGGCCAGGAGCCGCGCTGCGGCGGCCAGACCATCGCCGAGGGCATCGCCGTCAAGGCCGTGGGCGAGATCCCCTTCGCCATCGCCGACCCACTGGTCGACGACGTCATCGTCTGCGAGGAGGCCGATTTCGAACGCGCCGTGGCCTTCTACGCCACCCTGGAGAAGACGGTGGCCGAGGGCGCCGGCGCAGGCGGTCTGGCGGCGTTGCTGGCCCAGCCGGACCGGTTCAAGGGTCGAAAGGTCGGGCTTGTGCTGTGCGGCGGCAATATCGACGCGCGCATGTTGGCGGTGGTGCTGAACCGAGAGTTGGTGCGTGAGAAGCGGCTGGTGGTCTATCGCATCCTCGGCGACGACCGGCCGGGCATGTTGTCCAAGATGAGCGCGGTGATCGGCGGCCTGGGCGGCAACATCATCGATGTGGTTCACAACCGCCTGGCCCTCGACGTCCCCGCCAAGGGCGCGGAGTTCGACATCATGGTCGAGACCCGCGACGCCAGACACGCCGAGGAAATCCGCGAAGCGATGAAAGAGGCCGGCTATGACATGCGCATGGCTTAGGATCGCGGCATTGGCGGGCGTCGTTCTGCTCGCAGCCTGCGGGCGTGGCGGCGGCGATGATATCGACGCCGGGATCGCGGCCGAAAACCTTGAGGAGGCCGAAGCCTTCCTGGCGCGCAACGCCTCGGCCGACGGGGTCCAGACCCTGCCGTCGGGCCTGCAGTACAAGGTGATCCGCGCCGCCCCCGAGGACGCCGAGAGCCCCGACGGCAACGATCTGGTCCGCGTCCATTACGAAGGCGCCCTGATCGACGGGACGGTGTTCGACAGCTCCTACGAGCGCGGAGCGCCCTATGTCACCACGCCCGAACAGGTCGTGCCAGGCTGGACCGAGGCTCTGCGGCGGATGAAAGTCGGCGAGGAATGGATGCTCTATGTGCCGCCCGACCTCGGCTACGGCGATCGCCAGGCGGGGCCGGAAATCCCTGCCAATTCGGTGCTGGTGTTCCGCATGGAGCTGCTGGCCATCGCCAAGGCGCCCGGAGCCGGCAGCGCCAACACCGCGCGGGTGTGACGCCAAGTCAGCGCTTCTGGCAGCTGGGACAATAGAAGGTCGAACGGCCGGCCTGGACGATGCGCCGGACCACGCCCGAGCAGTCGGCGCCGCGGCAGGGCTCGCCCTCGCGGCCATAGACGTCGAAACGGTGCTGGAAATAGCCTTGACCGCCCTCGGCGTTGGCGAAGTCCCGCAGGGTCGATCCCCCGGCTGCGATGGCGTCTTCCAGCACGAGCCTGACCGCTGCCGCCAGCCTCTCAAGGCGCGGTCGCGACACCTTGCCGGCGGCGACCGCCGGCGAAATCCGCGCGCGGTACAGCGCCTCGCAGACATAGATATTGCCCAGGCCCGCCACGATCCGCTGATCGAGCAGGCTGACCTTGATATTCTGGGCCTTGCCCCGGAAGCGCTCGGCCAGATACGCGCCGGAGAAACCGTTGCCCAACGGCTCCGGCCCAAGCGACGCGAACCACGGATGGGCCTCGACCGCGCCGGTGGGAATCAGGCCCATGAAGCCGAACCGCCGGGCGTCGGCGAAGCCGATGCGCGTGCGGGCCCCATCGCGGTGAGCGCACAGGCTCAGGTGCTCGTGCTTGCCGCAGATCGGCGCCGGCTCCTCGAACTCGCCCAACTGGCGGCCGTCCAGGGTGAACCGCCCGGTCATGCCCAGATGCGTCACCCAGGTTTCGCCGCTGGACAGCGGCATCAGCAGGTACTTGGCGCGCCTGCCCACGCGCTCCACCTCGACCCCCTCCAATCTCTGGGCGAAGTCGTCGGGAAAGGGAAAGCGCAGGTCGGGACGGTTCTGTCGCACCTGTCCGAGGCGCGCGCCGGCCAGGATCGGCTCCAGCCCGCGTCGGACAGTCTCGACCTCAGGCAGTTCGGGCATGGGCGGGTCTCCGGTTCGCGCCCGCTATAGCAAGGCGACACGCTGAATCTGAACCCGATGTAATCCACGCGGGGGCAGACAGGGCGCGTCCGTCTCGCTACCCCTGGGATCACGCAGCAGGGGGAAGCGGATGCCGGCGCTGGTACTGGACGATGTGTCCAAACGCTATGGAGCCTTTCAGGCGGTCAAGGATCTGAGCTTTCAGGTCGAGCCGGGGACCATCTGCGGCTTCCTGGGACCCAATGGCGCAGGCAAGACCTCGACCCTGCGCATGATCCTGGGGCTGCAGCCCGCCACCAGCGGCCGCATCGAAATCCTCGGCGCCGACGATGGCAGGAAGGTCCGCGACCAGATCGGTTTCCTGCCGGAGGAGCGGGGCGTCTACAAGAAGATGACCCCGGTCGACACCATCGCCTTCTTCGCGGGTCTCAAAGGCGTGCCGACCGGCGAGGGCCGCAAGCGGGCCAGGGCGCTGCTGGACACACACGGCCTGGGCGCGTCCAAGACCAAGAAGATGAAGGCGCTATCAAAAGGCATGGCGCAGAAGGTCCAGCTCCTGGCCTCCATCGCGCATCGGCCTGAATTCGTGATTCTGGACGAGCCCTTTTCGGGACTCGATCCGGTCAATCAGCAAGGGCTAGAGACCATCATCCGCGACCTCGCCGCGGGCGGCGCGACGGTGCTGTTCTCGACCCATGTGATGCAGCACGCCGAGCGGCTGTGCGACAAGGTCGTGCTGCTGGCGCGCGGTCGCAAGGCCTTCGAAGGCACGGTCGCCGAGGCCCGCGCTCGCTCGACCCGTTTCCTCGAACTCGAAGGCGCGCTGGAACGGCCCGCGATCGCCGCCCTGCCCGGAGTGGCCTCTGTGGAGGCGGTAGGCGAGGGCGACGGCGGCGCGAAGTTCCGCGCCGCGCTCGCGCCGGGCGCCGAGCCCCAACAGGCGCTGCGCTCGGCATTCATATCCGGGCTGGATGTCAGACGGTTCGAGATGCGCGAGCCGACGCTGCATGACGCCTTCATCGACCTGACCGGCGACGACCCCGATCAGGACCAGCGACAGACTGAGAGCCGCGCCGAGGAGGCCGCCCGATGAACCGCGCCCTTCTGATCGCGCGCCGTGAATATGGCGCCTACGCTCGCACGGTCGGGTTCTGGCTGTCTCTGCTGGCCCTGCCCTTTTTCGCCGGCATCGGCGGCGGCATGGCCTATCTGGTCGAACGCGGCGATCCGGTGCGCAATGTCGCCTTCGTCGAGGTCGAGACCGCCGAGCGGCCGATGACGCCAGCCGTACTGGACGCCCTGGCGCTGGAGCAACGCAAATCGATCGCCCAGTCCATACGGTCGGCGGCGGTGACCGAGGCCGGTCCGCAAGAGGCCGAGCGTCTCCGCAGCCTGGCGCTGCAAGAGGGAACCGGACCCGCTCTGGCCGAAATGCGACGCGTGGCGCCGCGGGCGGCGGCGGGCTTCTCCGAGCCCGATCAGGACGTCCGGGTAGTCGAGGCGCCCGAGGCGGTCACCTCAGCCACCGGCGACGCCCGAATCGAAGCGGTGCGCGCGGCCCTGGCGTCGGAGGCTGAGCCGCAGCTCGACGCCATCGCCCTCTTGGGTCGCGACGCGGCGGGAGCGCCGTCGGCCGAGCTGTGGGTGCGCAAGGCGTCGGACCGCGAAGCCGAATTCGCCGTGCGAGACGCCCTGATCGAGGTCAATCGCCGCGAGAGCCTGGAGCGCGCCGGGGTCGATCCGGGACTGGTCTCGGGCCTGGAGCTGTTCCGGCCGGATCTTCAGAGCTTCTCGCCCAGCTCGGCGTCGGGCGCCGAAGTGTCGTTCCGCGACCAGTTGCCGGGCATCATCGGCCTGGCCATCGGCTTCCTGCTGTGGTCCCTGGTCATCACCGGCGCCTCCATCCTGATGAACAGCGTCATGGAGGAGAAGGCGTCCAAGGTGTTGGAGGTGCTGCTGTCTTCGGCCTCGACGACCGAGATCATGGTCGGCAAGGTGCTGGGCGTGGCTATGCTGACCCTGACGGTTTTGGCCGCCTATGCGGTGATGGGGATCGTCGCCCTGACGTCCTTCCAGCCGCAGGTCCTGGCCGATGTAGGATCGGTTTTGATGGAGGGGGGCCTGCTAATCTATCTGCTGATCTACCTGGTTGGCGGCTACCTGCTCTATGCCGTGATCTTCACCGCCATCGGCGCCTTCTGCGAGACGCCGCGGGACGCGCAGACCCTGATGGGGCCGATCATGATGGTGCTCATCGTGCCGCTGCTGGTCATGCAGCTGGCGGTGCGGACCCCGGATGCGCCCCTGGTCAAGATCCTGTCCCTCGTGCCGCCCTTCACCCCCTTCCTGATGAGCGCCCGAGCGCCGTCGCAGCCGCCGTTGATCGAGCATGTCGGCGCCATAGGCGGCATGGTGCTGCTGATCGTGCTGGCCATCTGGCTGTCAGGCCGCGCCTTCCGCGCGGGCGCGCTGTCGGACGTGAAGCTCAGCTGGAAGAGCCTGGGGTCCGTGGTGCGCGGCGGGAACTGAGCAGTCATCTCCCTCCCCTTCAGGGGAGGGCACGTCGGCGCGCAGCGCCGACGGGTTGGGGAGGGCTGACAAATGCCGGCGCCGGTGGTCGAGGATTTCGGAGCGCCCCCGCCCGGTCGGCTTCGCCGACTACCCTCCCCTGCTGGGGAGGGAGAACCCGTTCCTACCCCAGCAAAAGCTCCGGCGCGGCGGCGTCGGGCAGGGCCTCAAACGGCAGGTGCAGAATGAAGGTCGCGCCCTTGCCGGGCTCGCTCTCCACCTCGGCCCAGCCGCCGTGCAGTTCCACCAGCGCCTTGACCAGGGCAAGGGCCAGGCCCGGTCCGCCCCGATCGCGCCGCACGAAGCGGTCGAACACATGGGCCTGCAGGTGATAGGGGATGCCGCGTCCGGTGTCGGACACCGAGATGCGAACGTCGCTGGGGCCGGCCTGAGCGCTCAGGGTCACCTCGCCGCCCTCACCGACGGAGCGGGCGGCATTGTCCAGCAAGTGATCCAAGGCCTGGCTGATCCGACGCACATCGGCGCGGACGGTGCGGATGTCTTCAGGACAACGGACGGTGAGGATGGCGTCGCGGCCCTCGACCTTTGGGCGCACCCGCTCGGCGCAGTCGCTGAGCAGATCGTCGATGCGCATGTCTCCCAGCGTCAGCTGCATCTCGCCAGCGTCGATCTGAGCCATGTCCAAGACATCGTCGATCGAGCGGGTCAGCTGGCTGGCGGCGACGCG
>CAXBPJ010000047.1:0-8057 GCA_963977325.1 uncultured Brevundimonas sp.
CTGATCGTTCATGAGGGCATGAAGTCGAAGTGGTGGAACACAGCCTTTGACCTCATCGAGTTCGATTTCCTCGGCGATACCCACCTCATCCCGGAAAATTTCGGTCGGTATCTGGGTGAAAATTACGGAGACTGGGAGCGGCCGGACACAGAGTTCGAAACCTTCGTCGATACGCCGAACATGGTGGTGACCAGCGAGGGAGAGATTGTCTGGTACTTCTACTGCAAGCTTTTCGACTATTATCTTCGAGGCAAGGCGGCGCAGTTCCGGAAGGTGGGGGAGGCGCTGAAGGGTTTGCGCCCGAAAGACCACGCCATCCAGGCCATAGTCCGCCGCGCGCTGTCCGAACACAGCGAAGCGTGGCCCGAGGACGAGTCTCTCGCGCCGATAACATTCAATTCGCTCGACGAGCGGGCCGATGTGAGCGCCGATGGCGATGCGCAAGCGTCGATCTCGGCCATGGCCGGCGAGGTGGAAATCGAGGACCGTAGAAGACCCGGAGCGTGACAGTAGCGTTGCGCTGCCTTAAATTTTCTGTAACGGCGAGACCTCTCGCGGTTAAGACCACGCGCGCCGTGGACGCTATGGAACGACGTTATGCGTAAGGTCATAACCTACGGCACCTTCGATCTATTTCACATGGGCCATCTACGTTTGCTGGAGCGGTTGCGAGCGTTGGGAGATCATCTCACGGTCGCCGTTTCGAGCGACGCCTTCAACCTTGCCAAGGGCAAGACCGCGACCGTCTGTTATGAAGAGCGGGCTCATATTCTTCGTGCGCTCCGGTGCGTCGACGAGGTAATCGCTGAAGAGGCGTGGGATCAGAAGATTGACGATATCAGGCGTTTGGCCATCCAGGTGTTCGGCATGGGCAGCGATTGGGACGGTCGGTTCGATGATCTGAAAAGCTTGTGCGAAGTCATCTATCTGCCTCGCACAGAGGGGATCAGCACGACACTGATCAAGGAATCGATCGCCTCTCCCACGCCTGTGCGCGTCGCCGCGAGCCGCTGATCGGACCATGAGGGGACTTTTCCCGGCATCCGGGCCGATCGCGCCCGACGACATTCCGCGCGCGCTGAGATTGGAGCTGGCGCGACGGGGGCGCAGGGTCGAGGCCTTGGCGCGGGGCGGGTTCGAGGATCCCGTGGTGCTGTCCCGGCTCGGATTGCATGGCCTGGCGGCTGAAGCTTTCGATTGTCGTCCTGAGGCGACGCGGCGCTGGGCGGCGGAGGCGGTCGCCAGCTATTTCGCCGTGGGAAGAGGCGACGATGCGCGCCAATTGGCTCGACAGACCCGAGGACGGACGAAAAAGAAACGATTGGCGCTGGCCCTCGCCGGGTTTGATAAGGAGATGGCCGTCAAGGCCGCACCTGGCGGGCAGGTCGATCTCCGCGCGGCGCTCGGCGCAGAGGTGGATCCTGTGACTCCCGAAGGCTTTCTGGCGTCGGGCGATCTAGCGCCGGAACATTGGGGCCGGTTGTTCGAAGCGCGGGCCATGACACCCATCGCCAGTCGCACCGGCGCGACCATCACGCTCGATAACGCCACGGCGCCCAGCCAGGCTGTCCACGACGGCGCGTTGGTCAGTGTCGTCATGCCGGTCTGGAACACGGCGATGCACGTCGGCACCGCGGTTCGCTCGATCCTGGATCAGGGCTGGCGCAATCTCGAGTTGATCGTGGTCGACGATGATTCGGATGACGGCTCCGCCGACGTCGCACGCCAGGCCGCTGCGGGCGACGAGAGGCTTATTGTGATCCGTCAGCCGCTCCGACGCGGACCTTATGTCGCCCGCAACCGCGCCCTCACCGCCGCGCGAGGGCGCTGGATCGCCTTTCATGACGCCGACGAATGGGCCCACCCCGACAGGCTGCGCGTGCAGGTCGGCCAGATGATGTCCCGGGGCCTCGTCGCTTCGGCGGGTCGAAGCGTGCGGATCGACTCCGCCGGTCGGCCGCGCGCCCGAGGAGTCTGGCCCCTGGTTCGATTTGCGCCGTCCACGATGATGATCGATCGGAAAGCGGTGCTCGACCGCGCCGGACTGATGCATGAGGTGACGAGCGGAGCGGACAACGAGTATTGGTGGCGCATGACGCTCCTGTTCGGGCCGCGCAGGGTTGCGCCTTTGCCCCACCTTCTAATCCTTGGAGCCTGGCGTGACGGATCCCAGACTGTGTCCGCACAAGAGGGCTACGGATCGGGCGGCGTGAACCTTTCCAGGCTGGCCTACTGGGAAGGCTGGAATCGTTGGCATCTGTCGTGCCGTCGCCGGCTCGGCGCGCTGAAGCTGGCCGCAAACGCGCAACCTTTCGCGGTTCCTCCCGACTTGGAGGTTCCCCCCGCGCGAGGCGCGATATGAGGGTCGCCGTCGTCATCGGCACTCGGCCCGAAGCCATCAAGATGGCGCCGGTGATGAAGGCTTTAAAGGCCGCGCCGGGCATCGAGGCCGTCTTGTGGTCGAGCGGACAGCATCGGGAAATGCTGGATCAGGTGCTGGACCTGTTCGACCTGACCGCCAATCACGAACTCGGCGTCATGACGTCGGATCAGGGTTTGAGCGCGGCGTTCTCCGCCGTTCTGGAAGGGACGGCGCGCCTGATCGCCGACAATCGGCCCGACTGGCTGCTGGTGCACGGTGATACCTCAACCGCCGGGGCGGCGGCGATCGCGGCGTTCCATGGAAAGGTCAGGATCGGTCACGTCGAAGCCGGTCTCCGCAGCCATCGGATGGACGCGCCCTGGCCCGAGGAGTTCAATCGCCGCCTGGTCGATATGGTGGCGGACCTTCATTTCGCCCCCACCGAGTCCGCACGTGAAAACCTTCTCGCTGAGGGGGTTGCCGATCGCTCGATCCTCGTGACCGGCAACACGGTCATCGACGCGCTGCTGTCGACCCGAGCACGGCTGGAGGCGTCGCCGGCGCGTCGCGAGGCGCTGGATGCCGCAGGCCCCGCCCTGGACCCTGACCTGCCGATGGTCCTGGTCACCGGTCATCGACGGGAGAACTTTGGCGACGGATTCCGCCAGATCTGCGAGGCGCTGGCGCGGCTGGATGACACTGGCCAGGTCCAGATCGTCTATCCCGTGCATCTGAATCCGAATGTTCAGGAACCGGTCAAGGCCTTGCTTTCGCACCGCTCCCGGGTTCACCTCATCTCGCCGGTGGACTATGAGGCCTTCGTCCGGCTGATGATGCGGGCACGGGTGGTGTTGACCGATTCGGGCGGTGTTCAGGAGGAAGCGCCCAGTTTCGGCAAGCCGGTCCTTGTCATGCGCGAGGTGACGGAACGACCGGAGGCGGTCGAGGCGGGGGTGGGCAGATAGGTTGGGTCCAGTCCCGACGCCATCGTGGGGGGCGTAATGGCGGCGTTGGGTTCGGGCTGGCCCCGAATCTCGCGCAACCCATACGGCGACGGCCAGGCCGCCCGCCGGATCGTGGAAGGACTGACGGCTTGCCCCTGACGCTGTACGCGGAATTTCAGCCCCGGCCCGCAGAACGCCAGACTCTGTGCGTCGTCGGCCTCGGCTATATCGGCCTGCCGACGGGAGCCGCCCTGGCTGACGCTGATTACGACGTCATCGGGGTCGACATCGATCCTGCCATTGTCGAGTCCCTGAACGCCGGGAAGGTTCACATCATCGAGCCGGGGCTGGATGCGTTGGTCGCCCGCGTGGTGAGCGAAGGCGCTTTTCGCGCCCAGACCACCATCCCCGATGCGGACGTCTATCTAATCACCGTGCCGACTCCTGTGGTGGCCGAATCCAACCGACCCGACCTCAGCCATGTGTTCGCCGCCGCCCGCGCGGTCGCCGAAGCCGTCAGGCCTGGCGCCCTGGTGGTGCTGGAATCCACGTCGCCCGTCGGCGCGACGCGGCGGATGATCGACATCATGGCCTCGGCCCGGCCAGAGCTGCGCTTTCCGGAACCTGGGGTCGATGACGATGCCGTGGATGTCGACATCGCCTATTCGCCCGAGCGCGTCATTCCGGGCAAGACGCTTAATGAGCTGGCGTCAAACGCGCGCATCGTCGGCGGCGCGACTCCCCGCGCCGCGCGGCGCGCTGCGGCGGTTTATCGCGCCCTGACCCAGGGCGAACTTCTCTTGACCGATGATCGCTCGGCCGAATTCGTCAAACTGACCGAGAATGCGTTTCGTGACGTCAATATCGCCTTCGCCAACGAACTGTCTCTGATCTGCGACCGGATGGGGCTGAACGTCTGGGACGTCATCCAGCTGGCCAACCGCCATCCTCGCGTCGAAATCCTCAAGCCCGGGGCCGGCGTCGGCGGGCACTGCATAGCGGTCGATCCCTGGTTCATCGTCGATCAGGCGCCGGAGGAAGCCCGGTTGATCCGCGCGGCGCGCGAGGTGAACGACCACAAGCCGGCCTGGCTGACCGACAAGGTGTCGGCGATGCTCGAACTGGACCCCGAGGCGCGCCTCGGCTGCCTGGGCTTGACGTTCAAAGCCGACGTCGATGATTTTCGAGAGAGCCCGGCGCTCGAGATCGCGCTGCGCCTCAGTCGTCGTTTCCCGGGTCGTGTGGTCTGCGCAGAGCCGTTTGCGGCGGCCCTGGACGTTCCCGCCGATATACAGATCGTGAGCCTTGAGGATGCGCTTGTTCAGCCGATCGTGGCGGCGCTTGTGCCGCACAGCGCCTTCAGACAGGTCGACCGTCCAGCCGGCGTACTGGTGGATGCCTGCGGACTGTGGCAGTAGGGCGCGACTAGTCACTCAGGCGGGCCTTCGTGGCGCAGCAAACAACTCATCCGGATAGCGATATCGAGATTGACGCGCCGTCGCTGAACGACGCCGCTGCCGGAGAGTCGGTGCTGACCGATGTCTCCCCTGAGGCTGTATCCCGACTGGCGGCCGAGGCTGCCCAGTTGCGGTTAAAGGTCATCTCGCTGGCGGCGGAGAATGAACGGCTACGCGACACGGTCTCCTATCAATTGGGCAATCTCATCATTCACGCGCGCACGTGGCGGGGATTGCGAGAACTGCCGACGGCTCTGATCAAGCTCAGACAGCATTCCCTGGCGCTTCGCGGCCGTCGCAGCAAGGCGGCCGAGTTCGATGCCGACGCCGCGAAGAGGATCGCTCGCCTGAGCGCCCGCGCTCTCGATATGTCGATCGACGAGATCACCAAGGCGGCAATGCGGGAGTGCCGAACGCCCGCCTTGACAGCACGACTCCTCGCCGATCTTGCCGCCGCCGTTCAGCCGATGGATTTCGCCAAAAGCCAGGGCCTGGCCCGTCAGGCCCTGGCGATTGAGCCCACGGCTCGTCGTCACGTCTGGCTGGCGGGCTTCCTCTATGATGCGGGAATGATTGAAGAGCCGCTGCGCCTGCTGAATGACGCCCAGCGGTTAGGCGGCGTGACCTCCGCGGCGCAGCGTCGTCACGACCTGCTCAAATCCCTGTCGCGCGTTCGTCGTCAGGGCTTGGCCGTTGCGCCTCGGAAATCCTACCGAGCCGCTGTTGATCGCTCGCTCATGTACGTGGCGGCAAGTTCGTTTCCGCACCACATCACGGGATATGCGGCGCGAACGCATTCCTTGGTTAAGGCGATCGGTCGAGCGGGCTGGCGCGTCGAAACGGTGACGCGGCCGGGATATCCCGCCGACCGCAACGACAGCCAGGCGATGACGGGGCGTGAGGCCTCTTTCGAGACCGATGGCGTCGTTTACACTCGCCTGGCCGGGCCGCCGTCCAATACGACGCCGTACGACGAATACGTCGAGGCGGCTTCAAGATCGTTGTTCAGCCATATCGAAAAATGTCGACCGGCGCTGGTCCATGCCGCGTCCAACTATCTCAACGCCACCCCCGCCCTGGCGGCCGCGCGTCGCGCGGGCTTGCCTTTCCTTTACGAGGTGAGAGGGCTTTGGGAGCTGACCAACGCCGCTCGTGCGCCTCATTGGGAAGGCTCGGAACGATTCGAATTGCAGCGGCAACAAGAAACCTTCGTGGCCCAGCAGGCCGACGCCGTTATCGCAATCTCGGAAGGGCTTCGCCGCGAGTTGGTCGCCAGAGGCGTTGACGAGCGCAAGATCGCGGTCGTTCCGAACAGCGTTGACCCGCAGGTCTTCAGCCCGCGGCCAAAGGACGAGCGACTGCAGATGTCTCTCGGTCTGGGCGAGCGGCGAGTGCTGGGCTTTCTCGGCTCCATGACGGGATACGAGGGACTGGTCGATCTGGTCAGCGCCCTGTCGCGGCTACGCAAGGAAGGCATTGACGTCTGCGCCCTGCTTGTCGGTGACGGGCCGGCGTTCCGCGAGGTTCGCGAGGCGGCGCGCGATCACGGCGTGGAAGAGCATTTGATCATGCCGGGCCGTGTGCCCCATGCCGATGCTCCACGCTGGTATTCGGTTATGGACGTCGCCGTCTATCCGCGCCGACCCGCTCGCGTCACGGAACTGGTGCCGCCGCTGAAGCCCCTGGAGGCCATGGCGATGGAGCTGCCCGTGGTGGCGTCGAACGTCTCGGCCATTTCCGAAACGGTCATCCACGGCTCCAACGGATTCCTGTTTGACAAGGGCAACGTCAATGAGCTGATCAGCGTGCTGGGCGGCGTGCTGGACCGGCCTGATCAATCCCGCGCCATCGGCCGGGCCGCGCGCGCGGACGTTGAGCGTCGCTTCACCTGGGCTCGCGCCGCTGAAAGCCTGGGGCTGGTTTACGGCCAGAATGCCCGGTTCGCCTGAAGTGACCTCAGCTCCTGATGGAGACATGGCGCGGCGAGTCCGGCCTCGACCCTATCTGCCGCTGACGACCCCGGCGAGATACGACCAGCTCGTTCGGTTGGGATGGCGCCTGGGTTCCGCGCCGGCTCTGCCGATCGACGAGCCGATCAACTGGGAAGAGCCGGAGGCCGCGCTGCGATCCTGGTTCTATCATCCAGGCGCTTGACCCGATCGAACCGGCGTTGGCGCAATGGTCGGCCACTGGCGAGCTGCCGGCGCTGGAGCTGGCCATCTCGGTCGCGCTCGATTGGGTCCGCGCGCATGCGGATCGCACCGATCCGACCGACTGGCCGCGCGTCTGGTACGACATGGCGACGGGTATGCGCGCCTATCGTCTATCGTATCTTCTGGAGGAGGCCCGGCGCGCCGGGCTGATTGCTCCCGAAGACGAGGACCGTCTGCTTCGGTTGCTGCAACGACACCTGGAACTGCTCATCGACGAGGCGCGATTCACCGCGCATTCCAATCACGGCTTCTTCCAGTCGGCGGGTCTTCTGGCCCTGTGTCGGCGAGTGCTGCGCGCGCAGGACCGTGATGCCGGTGTGGCCGTGGCGACCGCTCGATTGCGGACAATCCTCGAAACCCATTTCACGGCCGATGGCGTGCACAAGGAGCACTCGCCCGACTATCACCTGGCGGTGCTTGAGGGCTTCAAGGCGCTCATTCGCGCCGAGCTGCTCAAGGACGACGCCCTCTTCGAAGGTATCGCCAGGGCTGAGCGGGCGCTGTCGTGGTTCGTCAAGCCGGACGGTCGTCTGGTCAACTTCGGAGACAGCGACAATCGCCTGCTGCCGCCGGCCATTCTTGAGGATTTGCGGCCCCTGAAGCCGGGTATGCGCGCCTTTGGCGAGGGCGGCTACGCCGTGATTCGTGCGGGGAGCGAGCGTGGACAGACCTATCTGGCTCAGACGCTGTGCTTTCATTCGCGCACTCACAAACAGGCTGACGACCTCAGCCTCGTATGGACCGACCGCGGTCGGGACATCCTGATCGACGCCGGACGCTATGCCTACGGGGCCAAGAGCGAGCAGGGGTCCCAACTTTGGAAACAGGGCTATTGGTACTCCGACCCCATTCGCGTGTTCGTGGAATCCGCAGCGGCCCATAACACGATCGAGATAGATGGCCGCAGCCACGACCGTCGGCGCGAAAAGCACGGCTCGGCCCTGCGCGCCGCAGGGGATCTAGGCGGGGTGCGCTATGTGCTCGGTTCTGTGCGGCATGGGCCGGTGACGCACACGCGCCTGATTTTGCTGTCGCCGGGGCAATGGCTGTGCATCGTCGATGGGCTGAAATCCACAGCGGC
>CAXBPJ010000048.1:0-8018 GCA_963977325.1 uncultured Brevundimonas sp.
GCTGGAGGCGGCGCTGGCGAACCGGCTCGACGATCCCTTCTGGTTCACCACCACCCAGTATCCGAGCTTTGTCGACGTGCATGTGCGCGTGCCGCAGGGCCGCCTGCGCGTCGTGGCGCCGCGCGAGCGGGCGGTGGCGACCCAGGCCCACATCTTCGTGGTGTGGCTGGCCGTGGCGACGGTGCTGCTGATGTCGGTGGCCATCCTGTTCATCCGCAACCAGGTCAGGGCCATCGAGCATCTGGCCGAGGCGGCCGAGGACTTCGGGCGCGGCATCGACCATCCCCGGTTCAAGCCCTATGGCGCGCGCGAGGTGCGCTCGGCGGCCCGTGCCTTCCTGGACATGCGCGACCGCATCCAGCGCCACATCGACCAGCGGACGGCGCTGCTGGCCTCGGTCAGTCATGATCTGCGCACCCCCCTGACCCGGCTGAAGCTGGAATTGGCCCTGGCCGAGCCGGGCAAGCGCGCCGACGCCATGCGCCGCGATCTCGACGAGATGGAGCACATGATCGACGAGTACCTGGCCTTCGCGCGCGGCGAGGCCGGGGAGCAGACGCAAGGCGTCGATCTGGCCGCCCTGCTGGACGAGGTCGCCGAGGACACCCGGCGACTGGGCGTGGAGGTGGAGGTCGCGGCCGAGCGCCCCCTGAGCGCCGAGCTGCGGCCGCTGGGGATCAAGCGGGCGCTGATGAACCTGGCCGGCAACGCCGCCGATCACGGCGCGGCCATCCGGCTGGGCGCGCGGCGGCTGGCGTCGGGCGGACTGGAGGTCACGGTCGAGGACGACGGGCCGGGCATCCCCGAGCATCAGCGGGCCGAGGCGCTGCAGCCCTTCTCCCGCCTGGACGAGGCCCGCAATCAGAACCGCAAGGGCGCGGGCCTGGGCCTGGCCATCGCCCGGGACGTCGCGCGCGGTCACGGCGGGGACATCGAGCTGGACCAGAGCGACCTTGGCGGGCTGAAGGCGACGATCCGGCTGCCGGGGTGAGGCGGGGCTAGCGAATAGGGATTAGGGACTAGGGAGCGGGGAGTGCGCTCACAGCTTGTCATCCCGGCCGGAGCGTAGCGGAGAACCGGGACGATGGGCGGGCGTGGCTGGGCTGGTCCCGGATGGCCGCTGGGGCGGCCTCCGGGATGACAAGGGAAATAAGGCTGATGAACGGGCGTCTGGGTTCTGCCGGCCTCACGGCGGACCGCGTTTTCTCGCCAGGGCGGCCTGGCGGCGGCGGTCGGCCCGGGATTGTGGTTTGAGAGAGTCCAGTCTGTCCAGTTTGGCCAGTTCGAGGGCCGGAGGCGGCGTCCGGATGCGGTCCGTCTTGGCGGCGGCGAGGACGGCCTGGGCGTGGGCCTGGATGGAACGGGAGACGCGGGTGGCGTCGTCGAGGCGGTCGGCGCTGTCCTGGCGCGCGCGGCGCGAGCGGGCGGCGTCCAGGCGATCGGCTTCGCGCTCGGCGGCCATGATCTGGCGCAGCGCCGCGTCGCGCAGCCGGGACCAGCCGAGCGCGGCCTGCAGCCGGCCGCGCCGGGCCTCGATGGTCATACGCCGAAAGGCGAAGTCGGCGAAGTCGGCCTCGTCCATGTCGGGCAGGTCGTCGTCGCAGTCGTCGAAAGCCAGGTCGACGGGCTCCGGGTCAGTCTGGTCGGCGCGGCGCCAGCCCTCCTCGGCCTTCCTGCGATTGAAGTTGGAGCGGCCGAGGTCGAAGCGCTCGCACACGCTGTCGGCCGGTTCGCCGGCTTCATAGGCGGCGCGGGCGGCGGTCCAGGTCTCGTCGGAGCGGGCGCGGTACATCCGCGCGGCCTACACCGCGCCTGCGTCAGGAGCGGTCGTGGGTCGTCAGATAATCACCGCCTCCACGACGAAAGCGGGGGTCCAGGGGATCATACGCCGGCGCTCGCGGTTCTGGGCCCCGGCCTTCCCCGGGGAGACGGCATCCTATGCGCGTTACAGCAGCCTTTTGCGGATGGCCTGGGACAGCATGTCGATCAGGGTGACCGCCACGACGATGACGATGGCGATGGCGGAGACCTGGCCGTAGTTGAAGGCCTGGATGTTCTCGAACAGCAGCTGGCCGATGCCGCCCGCGCCGATCAGGCCCAGCACGGTGGCCGCGCGGCTGTTCGATTCGAACCGGTAGAGCGCAAAGGACGTCCACAAGGGAGCGACCTGGGGGATCACCCCCCAGACGATCTCGTGCAGGCGTTGGGCGCCGGTGGCGCGCACGCCCTCGACCGGGCCATGGTCGATCGACTCGACGGCCTCAGAGAACAGCTTGGCCAGCACGCCGCCGGTGTTGAGCGTCAGGGCCAGCACCCCCGCCAGCGGGCCAAGACCGACGGCGACGATGAAGATGGTGGCCATGACCAGATCGGGCACCGAGCGCAGCAGGTCCATCAGTCGGCGCACCGGCCAGACGACCCAGTTGGGCGCAATGTTGCGCGCCGCCAGCAATCCCAGGGGGATGCCCAGAAAGACCGCCAGGAAGGTCCCCCACAGAGCGATCTGGATGGTCAGCCACATCTGTTCGACCAGTCGGCCGAGGTCGGAGAAGTCGGGCCTGAGAAGGTCGCCGCCGTACTCTCGGATGTTCTGGGTGTTGGTGAACAGCTGCGGGAACCGCTCCATGTCCACCGGGGCGAAGCTGATGATCAGCACCAGGGCCAGGCCGCCCCACAGCAGGACGTCCATGGCCCAGGCGGCCATCGACTTTTGCGGCGGCGCGGGAACGGCGCCGGGCGCCGGCGCGCCGGACCTCAGGGCGACGTCGCTCAAGGCTGGACCTCGCGCCGGGAGCGCAGTTCGCCGAGCTTGGTCTGGATGGCGGCGATCTCCTGCTGGTCGCCGGCGTCGCGGGCTTCACGCAGGGCCTGGTCCAGCCGCATCTCCCGGATCGGGTCGAGATAGGAGGCGTCGGCCGGGTTGAAGCCGGAATAGTTCAGGCCGGCCAGGACCTGCCGCTGGCGCTCGGCCTCGGCGCCCTCCCCGCGACCATAGGTCAGGAAGAAGCTGCGGATGCGCTCCTTGAGCGCCGGGTCGAGATCACCTCGAACGACGATGGCGGATTCCGGGATCGGCGGCGATTCCCAGATGACCTCGATCTGGCTGGCCACCTGCGGGTTCTGCCGCTCCAGGAAGACGGTATTGACCGAGTTGGACGTGGCGACGTCCAGCACGCCGGTGGCGATGGAGAAGGAATTGGCCTGATGGTTGGCCGAGCGCACGGTGCGGAAACAGTCGGTCGGATTGATGTTCCGGGGACCGAACAGGAAGGTCATGGGCGCGAGCGTGCCCGAGGTGGACTGAGCGTCGCCGAGACCGAAGTCGTACTGTTTGCCGCAGGCCAGCACGTCATCCAGCGTAATGCCGGAGCCACGCTGCACGATCAGGGTCGAGGTGTAGGAATCCTTGCCCTCGCTATCGACGGTGCGGGCCACGATCTCGCCTTGCGACCGCTCGACCGCCTGCAGGGCCGGCAGGGCCGAGAACCAGCCGACCTGAATCTGGTTGAAGCGCATGCCCTCGATCAGGCCGTTGTAGTTGGTGGCGAAGTTGGGCGCGACCTCGACGCCGATCTCCTCGGACATGTCGTCCAGCAGGGGCTGCCACAGGGGGCCGGAGGCCGCCTGGTTCTCGGCGGACAGGATGGAGAAGACGATGCGGTCCGGCTGGCCGGCCTTCTCGGCCGATCCGCCATCGCCGCAGGCGGCGAGGCCCAGGGCGAAGGTCGCGGCCACGGCGCCGGCGATCAGACGGGAAGCGGTTCTGCGAGTGGAGATCATGCCTTTGCGCCCTCTTCCCAGAAGGCGTCCTCGAATTCGGGGCCGTAGATGCCGATCAGGGTCTCGGAATCCAGACCGGACGATGGACCGTCATACACCACCTTGCCGGCCTGGAGCGCGATGACGCGCTTGCAGTAGCGGATGGCGTAGTCGACCTGGTGCAGGGTGACGATCACCCCCAGGCCGTCGCGCTGATTCAGCTCGACCAGCAGTTCCATGACCTTGCGGGCGGAGACCGGGTCCAGCGAGGCCACTGGCTCGTCGGCCAGGATGGCCTCGGCCCCCTGGACGATGGCCCGGGCGATGGCGCCGCGCTGCTGCTGGCCGCCCGACAGGGTGTTGGCGCGCTGGGACGCATAGTCGGCGACGCCCACACGGTGCAGCGCCGCCATGGCGCGCTCCTTGTCGGCGCGCGGCCACATGCCGAGCACACCCTGCCAGGCCGGGACGCGCCCGAGAGCGCCCAGCATCACATTGGAGAACAGGCTGAGGCGGCCGACCAGATTGAACTGCTGGAAGATGAAGCCGAGCTTGGCGCGCGACCGCCGAATGCCTCGGCTGGTCTTACCCGACGACTGCACCGTCTCGCCGAACACGCGGATCAAGCCCGCGCCCGCGTCGATCGGGATCAGGCCGGTGATTGAACGAAGAAGCGTCGACTTGCCCGAACCCGACGGCCCGATCAGGGCGACCATCTCGCCCTGGGCGACGCTGACCGAAACCCCGTCCAGCGCCTTGCGCTTGCCGTAGGTCTTGGACACGTCGCGGACCTGAACGAGGCCGGAGGCGGCGGCGTTGGGGGTCGTCATGAACTCGTCGGGGGTGACGGCCGGTCGGGCCGGAAAGGGATCGATGATGGCGGGGCGATCTGACGGCTTAATGACACGGCGGCCCCGAGCGCGTCCAGAGCGCCTTCCGGCGGCCCCATGTCGCGCTTAGCGGGCCGTGTCGAAGCAGGCTTCGCAGACCGTTTTCCAGCGCGGCTCCATAGAGGACGCGCGCACCCGCGCCAAGGTCTCGTCAGCAAGAACCGAGGCGGCCTGGGCGAGCTCGCGATCCGGGCTGGTCGACAGCACGGTCAGAGCCTTCAGCAGCGGCTCGGCCAGCACCGGATCGGCGGCGCCGTAGCGCGAGGCCGGCCCGAAGACGTCGTCGATCAAACCCTGGGGATCGAGCCCCGGCGCGCGAACGCGGGCGCAGCGCGCCTCGTCGGGAAGGGCGCGATCGGCCCACCGCTGCAACAGGCGCAGTCCCGCGCCCACGGTGGAGGCGGCAGTGGCCGGATCGTTGACCGCCGGCGACAGGGCGCGGGCGGCGATTTCGCCCAGCACCGCCAGCCCATAGCGGGGGTCCTGGTCGAAACTGCGATTGGGGCTGATGGTGAAAGCCGCCGCAAACGGCGCGATCGCCTCAACACGTCCCGTCGCCACAGCCAGCCGATCTCCTTGGGCGACGAACCGGCCCGGCGGGCACAGCACCACCACCTCGCATCCGGCCTCTTCGGCTGCAGCCTCGAGCGCCGCGACATCGACGTTCAGCACATGACCGGCGCGTGAGGCTCGGATGTCCACGCCTCCGGGCGCCGGGGCGCCGTCCCAGTGGCGTCCGCCCAGCCAGGGAGCCCTTATCCGAACCTGGAAAGCCTCGTGACTAAGGGATTCTACGCGATCGACCATATAGCTGAGCCGCGCCAGCCTTCCGAGATGACCGATCCAGGTCACAAGGGCCAGGGCCACCAGCCCGATCATGGCCAGGGTGGCCAGATAGATGATCGCCCGCCCCTCGGCGCCGTAATAGGAGGCCTCGACCGCCACCAGGGCGACGATCGAGAACAAGAAGCCGCCGACGAAGGTGGCCAGGGCGTTCTGGGTCTGGGGATCATCGGTGACGATGGCCGCCACGCGCGGCGTCACGCTGGACGACACCGCCGTATAGCTGGACACCATCGCGCCGATGGAGAAGGTCGCCACCGCCAGAAGGCTGGAAGCGAGGATGCGCAGCAGCCCCTCGACCCTTTCACCGGCGCCGATCCGCTCGGCCATGGCCTCGGGAACCAGGGGCGCCAGACCTGCGGCCGCCAGGGCGGCGACGACCCCCAGCCCCGCGTAGGCCGCGACGCGGAACCATAGGGTCCGCGTCGCCACCCGCCACAAAAACAGCCAGCGAGACACTCCGTCAGCTCCGCCCGATCGACGCGTAGGTGAAGCCGCGCGCCCGCACGTCCTCGGGCCGATAGACGTTGCGAAGGTCGATCATCAGCGGCCGGTTCATCAGCATCTTGACCCGGTCCAGATCCAGAGCGCGGAACTGGTCCCATTCGGTCAGGATCACCACGGCGTCGGCGCCCTGGACCGCGTCGTAAGGGCCATCGCGAAAATCGACGCCATCCAGCAGCCTGGCGGCCTCCTCCATACCCTCGGGGTCGAAGGCCTGGACCCGGGCGCCCATGGCGATCAGGGCGGGCGCCATGTCCAGCGACGGTGCGTCGCGCATGTCGTCGGTGTTCGGCTTGAACGTGAGCCCCAGCAGCGCCACCGTCTTGCCCGTGAGGTCGCCGGTCATGGCCGAGACGCGTCCGGCCATGGATTTCTTGCGATTGGCGTTGGATTCGACCGTCGCCTCGATCAGCGAGATGGGCGCGCCCGCCTCCTGGGCGGTGCGAGTCAGGGCCAGGGTGTCCTTGAGGAAGCACGAACCGCCGTAACCCGGGCCGGCCATCAGAAACTTGGGCCCGATCCGCTTGTCGAGGCCGATGCCGTAGGCGACCTGCTGCACGTCGGCCCCGACCTTCTCGCACAGGTCGGCGACCTCGTTGATGAAGGCGATCTTCATCGCCAGGAAGCCGTTGGCGGCGTATTTGATCAGCTCCGACGTGCGCCGCCCGACCATGACGATGGGCGTCGCCGTCACGTCCAGCGGGCGATAGAGGTCGGCCATAACCTGGCGGGCGCGATCGTCCTCCACGCCGATCACCACCCGATCCGGCCGCTTGAAGTCGTCGATGGCGGCGCCCTCGCGCAGGAACTCGGGATTGGACACCACCGCGAAGTCGGCCTCGGGATTGGTCTCGCGGATCAGGCCCTCGACCACGTCGCCGGTGCCGACCGGCACGGTCGACTTGTTGATCACCACGGTGAAACCGCTGAGCAGTGGTGCGATCTCGCGCGCCACGGCGTGGACATAGGACAGGTCGGCGTGGCCGTCCTCTTCCCGGGTCGGCGTGCCCACGGCGATGAAGACGGCGTCGCAATCGCCGACCACCTCGGCCGGATCGGTCGAAAACGACAGTCGGCCACCCTTCACATTGGCCTGGACCAGTTCTTCCAAGCCGGGCTCGAAGATCGGGATTTCCCCGGCCTTGAGACGGGCGATCTTGTCCTGATCCTTGTCGATGCAGACGACGCTGTGGCCGAAGTCCGCCAGACAGGCCCCGGACACCAGTCCGACATAGCCCGTTCCGATCATCGCCACCCGCATGCGCGCATCGCCTCCTGGTTGATGCTGGCCCGTCTAGCCGCCTGTCGGAGCAAAGGCCAGATGTCGCACCCGCGCATTAACCCTGCCGCTGAACCGGATCGCAATCGCCCGCTGGCAGGGTGAAGCCATGGACGCGCCCCAACGCCTCCGCCTCCTGGGGGGCGAGGTGGACCTGATGAGCCAGGATCAGCTGTTCGAGATTTTCGAGCGGGCGGTGTCGCGCGCACGGTCCGGCGGCGGCGCAACCATCGTGGCCAATCACAACCTGCACAGCCTCAAGCTGAGCGCGCACGATCGCGAGATGGCGCGCTTCTACGCCCGGGCCGAGGCCATTCAGATCGACTCCATGCCGCTGGTGGCCTGGGGACGCCTGCTGGGCCGACCGACGGCGCCCGCCCACCGCCACACCTATCTCGACTGGCGCGACCGTTTCTGGGGCAGCGCGGCGCGGCGGGGATGGAGGGTGTTCCACCTCGGCTGCGCACCGGGGGTCGGAGAGGCGGCGCTCGACGCCGTGCGCAGGCGCCATCCCGGTGTTGAGGCGACGTCGCATCACGGCTTCTTCGACCCCGACGGGGAGCAGAACGCGGCCGTAGTGCGCGCCATCACCGAGGCGCGGCCGGATATTCTGATGGTCGGCATGGGGATGCCGCGCCAGGAGCGCTGGATTCTCGACAATCTCGACGCCCTGCCGCCCTGCCTGATCCTGCCGATCGGGGGCGCGCTCGCCTATGAGGCCGGGGTGGTGAAGACGGCGCCGC
>CAXBPJ010000049.1:0-7988 GCA_963977325.1 uncultured Brevundimonas sp.
CAGGGTCTGGTCGTAGTTGTGGGCCAGGACCTTGTCGCCGACTTCCTCGGTCATTGAAGCCAACAGCGCGTTGCGGTCCTCGGCCTTCAGCGCACCGGACTGGATGGCGCCGCCGGTCAGGATCTTGATGTTGACCTCGTGGTCGGAACTGTCGACCCCGGCGGAGTTGTCGATGGCGTCGGTATTAATCCGGCCGCCGTTCCTGGCGAAGGCGATGCGGCCGGCCTGGGTCAGCCCCAGATTGGCGCCCTCGCCCACCACCTTGACCCTGAGCTCGGGCGCGTCGACGCGCAGGGCGTCGTTGGCCTTGTCGCCGACCATCAGGTCGCTCTCGCCCGGGGCCTTCACATAGGTGCCGATGCCGCCGAGATAGAGCAGCTCGGCCGGCGCCTTGAGGATGGCGCGCATCAGGGCGGTCGGATCGAGTTCGTCCTCCGTGACGTCGAGCGCGGCCTTCATCTCCGCCGAAATGGGGATCGCCTTCATCGAGCGCGGGAAGACGCCGCCGCCCTTGGAGATTTTCGACGTGTCGTAGTCCTGCCAGGAAGAGCGCGGCAGGTTGAACATCCGGTCGCGTTCGACCCAGCTCGACGCCGGGTCGGGATTGGGGTCGACGAAGATGTCGCGGTGATCGAAGGCGGCCACCAGCCGGATCGCCTTGGACAGCAGCATGCCGTTGCCGAACACGTCGCCGGACAGGTCGCCGACGCCCACGACGGTGAATGGCTCGGACTGAATGTCCTTGCCCATCTCGCGGAAGTGGCGCTTGACCGCCTCCCATGCGCCGCGGGCGGTGATGCCCATTTCCTTGTGGTCGTAACCGGCCGAGCCGCCGCTGGCGAAGGCGTCGTCCAGCCAGAAGCCGTAGTCGGCCGAAATGCCGTTGGCGATGTCCGAGAAGGTCGCCGTGCCCTTGTCGGCGGCCACGACCAGGTAGGGATCGTCTCCCTCCCAGGCGATCACCTGGGGCGGGCGCACCACCTTGTCCTTGACAAGGTTGTCGGTCAGGTCGAGCAGGCCCGACAGGAAGGTCTTGTAGGCGCGGATGGCCTCGGCCTGGACGGCCTCGCGGTCGCCCCCCTCGCGCACGATCTGCGGCAGGCACTTAGGATAGAAGCCGCCCTTGGAGCCGACCGGCACGATCACCGCGTTCTTGACCTGCTGGGCCTTGACCAGGCCCAGCACCTCGGTTCGGAAGTCGTCGCGCCGATCGGACCAGCGCAAGCCCCCGCGCGCGACGGGGCCAAAGCGCAAGTGCACCCCCTCGACGTGAGGGGCCCAGACGAAGATCTCGCGGTAGGGCTTGGGCGCCGGCAGGTCCTCCAGCTCGCGGCTAGCGATCTTGATCGAGATATAGGGCTTGGGCTCGCCGTCCTCGCCGGTCTGGAAATAGTTGGTTCGCTTGATGGCGCGGACCAGCCGGGCCAGACGCCGCAGGGCCCGGTCGTGGTCGAGACTGGGTACGTCACGCAGGCCCGTCTCGATCTTCTCGACCAGTTCCTCGGCGTCGGCCTCACGCTTCTCGGCCTTGGGACCCTCGGGATCGAACTTGCACAGGAACAGGCTGAGGATGGCGCGGCTGACCACCGGGTGGTCGCGCAGAGCCTCTTCCTGCACGGTCTGTGAGGGGTCCATGCCGGTCTGCTGACGATAGCGGCACAGGGTGCGGAACACCGCCGCCTCGCGCCAGCCGACGCCCAGCTCCATGACCAGGCGGTTGAAGCCGTCGCTCTCGGTCTTGCCGGTCCAGACGGCGGCGAAGGTCTGCTCGAACGGCGTCTTGATGTCGTCGAAGACCAGGCTTTCGCCGCGCGGATCTTCCATCAGGAATTCGTGGATGTGAACGGGGCCGCCGCCGGCGGGCGTCACCTGGTGGCCATACTCCTCCAGGGTCTTCAACCCCATGTCAGTCAGGATCGGCAGCACGTCCGATAGGGGAGCGGCGTCGCCGCGCCGATAGAGCTTGAAGTGGAATTGCAGCGGGCTGTCGGACGGGCGGCGGAAGGCGCGCACGGCCACGGCGTGATCACCCTCGGCCTCGATGAGCTGGTCCAGCTGCTGATAGTCGGTGATGGCCTCGTCAGCGTCGTAGCGATCGCGATAGCCGATGGAGAAGGCCTCGGCCCAGCGGTGGCTGATCGCCGCCACCTGGCTCTCGTCGACCCCAGCTTTCCTGGCCGCGCCCTCGAACCGCTCGTTCCAGCCGCGCGCCGTTTCGACGATCCGGGCCTCCACCTCGGCGGGATCGGGGTCGGGATGCTCGCCCGGCTCGACCCCAATGATGTAGTGGATGCGCACCAGGGGCGCGTCCGACAACTGGGGGTACCAGGCCGACAGGCGACCGCCGTAGGCCTCGGCCAGGATACGGCCGATCCGCTCGCGCACCGCCGCCTCGAACCGCTCGCGCGGCACATAGACCAGGACCGAGATGAAGCGGTCATAGGGGTCCTTGCGGGCGAACATCTTGACCCGCGGGCGGTCCAGCAGGTGGAGCACCCCCAGGGCCGTCTTCAGCAGTTCGTCCTCTGAAATCTGGAAAAGCTCGTCGCGCGGATAGTTCTCGACGATGTTCTTCAACCGCTTGGCGTTGTGGCTGCCCGGCGACTTGCCGGCGCGGTCCAGGGCGTTGCGCACCTTGCGGCGCAGCAGGGGCACTTGGGCGGCCGTGCGGTCGTAGGCCTCAGCGGTGAACAGGCCGACGAAGCGAACTTCGCCTGACACCTTGCCGTCCGCGCCGTAGGTCTTGACCCCTATATAATCCATGTAGGCCCGGCGGTGGACCCTTGAGCGGGCATTGGCCTTGGCCACGGTGACCGGGTCGGACACGCCCAGCTGGCGCTTCATCTGCCGGGTCAGAACCGCCGGCTCGGACGCCCGGCGCAGCACCGTGCGTTCGGGATCGCGCAGGATCCCAAGGCCGTCGCCGGCCTGGACCAGCGGCGCCTCGGTCTCGTAACCGCCTTCGCCGGTGCGCGGGAATTCATAGGTTCGAGCACCCAGAAAGACGAAGTTGTCGGCGTTCAGCCAGCCGAGAAATTCCAAGTTCTCGCTCAAGACCTCGGGGTCGACGACATCGGGGGCGCACGACTTCAGCGACGACATCGCTTCGGCCATGCGGTCCTGCATCAGGCCGTGATCGGCCACGGCCGCGGCCACGTCGCCGAGCGTGCCCTCCAGCCCCTCGATCACCGTCTCGCGCCGTTGCGGCGGCAGGGGATCGACGATGACGAAGATCATCGACTCGCGGCGGTCCCCGCTCTCGACGCGCTTCCCCGCCTTGTCTCGGCCGACCGCGATCAAGGGGTGGAACATGGCCCGCACGGCGACGCCCGAGGCGGCCAGTTCGCCCATCAGGCTGTCGACCAGGAAGGGCGCGTCGGACTGGATCGCGGTGATGACGTCGTAACCCAGCCGCTCGCCCTTGGCGTTGGTCAGGGGTGCGATCTCGACCCGGGCGTCCTCGTCGGCCTCTCGCGTGTCGGCCGAGGACCAGAAGCGGGCCAGGGCGCAGGCCAAATCCTCGGCGCTCAGCTCCGGGGCCTCATCGGCGGCGTAGTCCTCCAGCGCCTGGGCCAGAAAGTCGCGAGCGAAGGGCGGGGCGTCCTTCCAGCTCTTCAACCCGGCCGCCTTGGCGAAGGCGGGGCCGACCGTGTCGATGTCGGCGGCGGGATCGCCATGAGGGGCGGTGCGGGCGGAGGCGTCGGCGGCCATCGAAATTCCCAGTCGTCGCGGCTCTGTGTGGCCGCTGTTCCGGGCCTAGGCTTAGGCGGGTCCAAGACGGAAATCGACCCATCGGGCGCGAAAATCACCGCTCTTTCGCGGCATGGACCGGGGAGGAAAACACGATCGCCGGACGGCGAACCGTCCGGCGATCACATCGGGGCCGACACTGGGGAGGGATCGGGTCGACCCGCTGACGCCGGTTCCGGGAGGGGGAGGGTCGAACCGGCGTCTCGAGAGGCTAAATGGGAGACGCGCCGACGGGTTCAAGGGCCATCGTAGGCCTGCGTCGCCTTGCCGCGCAATCGGTCCCACAGCGACGGTTTCTCCGCTTTTTCCGCGCGTTCCTTCTCATAGGGACGACCGTCCCCCGACAGCAGCACGGCGATCCATCGCGAACCCCGGAATTCGGCGAGGATGGCCATGGCCGCCACCGCCAGCGGCGTGGACAAGAACATGCCGACCACGCCCCACAGATGCCCCCAGAAGGCCAGCGCGAGAAGCACCACCACGGGGTCGATGTTCTGGTTCTCGCCCTGCATGCGGGGCTGGATAATATTGCCGCTGATGAACAGGATGGCCTGCAGACCCGTCAACAGCACCAGCGCCGGCCAGTAGGAGTCGAACTGGACCAGGGCGAACAACGGCGGGGCCAATCCGGCGATGGCGCCGCCCAGCACGGGAATGAAGCCGACCACGAAGATGACGAAGGTCCAGAACAGGGCGTTGTCCAGCCCCACCATCATCATCAGCAGATAGGCGGCCGCGCAGATCATCACCCCGGTGACGGTCTGGACCCACAGATAGCCTTCGACGCCCGAGCGCACCCGGTCCATCACCTCCACCGCCTCGTCGCGCGTGTCGCGGTCGGGGAACATACTGACCATCTTGCGCCGGAAACCGGATTGCGAGGCGATCAGGAAGGCGAGGTAGATCAGGACAAAGGCCGCGCCGGTGGCCACACCCTGGGCCTGGACCGCCGCCTGGGTCAGGTAGCCCCTCAGGTCCACCTGGTTGATCAGGTCCCGCGCTGAAGGGGCGGCCTGGGGATCGATGCCGACCAGGCCCGCGCCGTCCTGAATGATCTGATCCAGGCGCGGCCCGATGCGGGTCGAAACGCCGCTCGCCTCCGAAAAGAAGCTGGCTGCGCCGTCGATGATGATCCAGATCGACAGGGCGAACCCCAGGACGACCAGGGTCAGGGCAGCCCCGCCCGCGAACCGGCGCGGCACGTTCCAGTGACGCTGCAGATAGCTGCGCAGGCCATCGATCATGATCAGCAGAAAGATCGCCATGGCCAGCGGCGTCAGGATATCCCGCAGCCAGTAGACGGTCGCCCCCCCGGCCACCACGGCCATCAGCACCAGGGCGTTCCGCGACACGGAATCGGACGGCAGGGTCACCAGCGGCATTCACATCGTTCCGGGTCGTCGTCCCACGCGGTGGCGCGCGGTCACGGCGACGCTATAACTCGTCCATGCGCGAGATCGCGCGGTCTGGAAAGAGGATGCCTCCCCCATGGCCGAAACGGACGCCGCCCCCTCGCTGTTCCTCGGTCGCGCGGGCGATGACGAAGTAACCCTCAGGCTGGACCGGGCCAACCGCCACGGCGTGGTGGCCGGCGCCACCGGCACGGGCAAGACCATCACCCTGCAGATCATGGCGCAGGGGTTCGCCGAGGCGGGCGTCCCGGTGTTCTGCGCCGACGTAAAGGGCGATCTGTCGGGGATCAGCCAGCCGGGATCGCCGTCCGAGAAAATCCTGGCGCGCGGCCAGGGCATGGGTCTGGACATGACACCCAAGGCGCCGACCGTCGTCTTCTGGGATCTGTACGGCCAGAAGGGGCATCCGATCCGGGCCACGGTATCCGACGTCGGGCCCCTGCTGCTCGCGCGGATGCTGGAGCTGAACGAGGTTCAGGAGGGCGTGCTGACCGTCGCCTTCCATGTCGCCGACAGTGAAGGCCTGCTGCTGCTCGATCTCGACGATCTTCGCAGCCTTCTGACCTATGTCGCCGAGAACGCCGACCGGATCGGACGGGAGGTTGGCCATGTCGCCCCCGCCTCCATCGCCGCCATCCAGCGCGCCCTGCTGTCGCTGGAGAAACAGGGCGGCAAGGGGTTTTTCGGCGAGCCGGCGCTGAGGCTGGAGGACATGATCCGCACCACCCTGTCCGGCCAGGGCCAGGTCAATGTGCTGGCGGCCGACCGGCTGATGAACAGCCCACGCCTGTACGCCGCCTTCCTGTTGTGGCTGCTGTCGGAGCTGTTCGAGCAGCTGCCGGAGGTGGGAGACCCGGAAAAGCCGCGCCTGGTCTTCTTCTTCGACGAAGCCCACCTGCTGTTCCGTGACACGCCCCGCCCGCTGCTGGAAAAGGTTGAACAGGTGGTGCGGCTGATCCGGTCGAAGGGAGTCGGCGTCTATTTTGTCACCCAGAACCCGGCCGACATTCCCGACAGCGTGCTGGCCCAGCTGGGGAACCGCATCCAGCACGCCCTGCGCGCCTACACCCCCGCCGAACAGGAGGGGTTGAAGGCCGCCAGCGGCAGCTTCCGCACCAATCCCGCCGGTCAGCCGCATGGGCCCTGCAACCGACGCCGAACGCGCCTCGGTGATGGGCCAGAGCCCCGTGCGGGGAACCTACGACACGCCTCTGGACCGAGAATCCGCCCATGAGGTGCTGACCGCCCGCGCCGCCGCCGCCCAGGCCGAGGCCGACCGGGTCCAGGCCTCCGAAGCCCAGGCCAAGGCGGACGCGGCCGCCGCCAAGGCTCGCGAAAAAGCGGAGCGGGAGGCGGACCGCGAGGCCGCCCGTAAGACGCGCGCCCGCGCGCCCGCGCGCCGCGCCTCGAACCGCCAGAGCGCTGGCGAGGCCTTCACCAAATCCATGCTGCGCAGCGTCGGCTCGACTCTGGGCCGAGAACTGCTGCGCGGGGTGTTGGGCGGCATCCGTCGGCGCTGACGGTCACGTCCGGCGCTCCCCCCGCCTGACCGCTGCGCGGTCTGTCCTCCCCACGCCCCTACGCGGGGAGGTGAATGGGACGGCGATTCGACATGCTCCGTTTGAGGGCTCAGGCTGGCGGGCTGACGTTCACGCCTGAGGCCCGCCCATGATCCGTCCCCTCCTGTCTGTCGGCCTGCTCGCTCTCCTCTCTTTTGGCGCCTGCGCCACGCATGGCGGGGGCGGTGCGACCGGCCAGGTCAGCGCGGAACGACTGAACGCCTATGTCCGTGAGCTGGCGGATGACCGCTACGAGGGGCGCGGTCCCGGCACGCCCGGCGAAGAGCTGACGGTCCAGTGGATCGCTGACCAATTCGAGACCCTGGGGCTGGAACCCGCCGGACCGGATGGGTCCTTTCTGCAGGAGGTTCCGATCAGCCGCACCCGCCAGGATGGCCCGGCCACGATCACCGTGGCCACGCCCACCGGCGAACTCGCCCTGGAGCGCGGAACCCAGGTGCTGGTCTCATCGGACCGCCCCCGGACCCGTATCACCGTAGCCGACGCCCCGGTTGTCTTCGCCGGCTATGGCGTGACGGCGCCCGAGAAGAACTGGGACGACTTCAAGGGCGTGGACGTCGCGGGAAAAATCCTGCTGGTCCTGGTCAACGATCCCGATTTCGAGGTGTCCGACGGGCATCCGACTGCCAACCTCTTCGAGGGCCAGGCCATGACCTACTATGGCCGCTGGGTGTACAAGTTCCAGGAGGCGGCGCGACTTGGCGCGGCGGGCGTGTTGGTGATCCACGAAACCGAGGCCGCCGGCTATCCCTGGTCAACGCTGCAGAACTCCTCGACCGCGCCCAAGCTCGACATCGTGCGCGCCAACCCGGACGCCGAGCGGGTGCCCGCCCAGGGCTGGATCCAGCGCGATGTCGCGGCGCGGATGCTGGCCGACGCCGGGCTGGATTACGCCGAGCTCAAGACCCGGGCCCAAACCGCCGACTTCCGCCCGATGGAGCTTGAGGGCGTGACGATGTCCCTGGACTTCGGCCAGACGGTCGATCGCTTCATGAGCCGAAACGTCGTGGCGCGCCTGCCCGGAACGACCCATCCGGACGAGCACGTCATGTTCGGCGCGCACTGGGACGCCTATGGCCGGGCCGTCGCCGACGACACCGGCGACGACATCTATAACGGCGCCGTCGACAACGCGACGGGCGTGGCCGGGGTGCTGGAGATGGCGCGGCTGTTCGCCGAGGCGCCGCGCACCGATCGCTCCACGATCTTCGTGGCCTGGGCCGCCGAGGAGGCGGGTCTCTTGGGG
>CAXBPJ010000050.1:0-7934 GCA_963977325.1 uncultured Brevundimonas sp.
CTGTCCGAGGTCGCGGCCCGCGATCGCGCCGTCGACGGCGACGGCTATCGCCTGCTCACCGCCGCTCAGTATGCGCGGCAGTATCTGGAGGCCGGCATCACCAGCGTGCGCGACCTCGGCAATTCAGGCCGCTTCCTCGATCTGGTGCTGGCGCGCGCCATCAATGAAGGCCGCGTCGCAGGTCCACGCATCCACGGCTCCGGCCCGGGTCTGGCGCCCGCTGGAGGTCAGATGGAACCCCTGCCCCACGATCCTCATGGGTTGGTCGATGGCGAGTACCGAATCATCGAGGGCGTCGATGACGCCCGCGCGGCGGTGCGTGAGGCCGTGGCCGCCGGGGCGCGGGTGATCAAGATCTACCCCGAAGCGACGCCCCAACGCACCCGGCTGTCGCCTGAGGAAATGGCGGCGATCGTGGCCGAGGCGAAACGGCACGACATGCCTGTCGCGGCCCACGTCACCTCGGATCGCGGCGCGCGAGAGGCCATCGAGTCCGGCGTCACCTCGCTTGAGCACGGCTATGATCTGTCCGACGAAACCCTGGCGCTGATGTCGGAGCGCGGCGTGTGGTGGGTGCCGACCCACACCAGCTTCGGCATGGCCAAGGAGCTGTCCGCGGCCTGGCCCGAGCCACCTTCGGACCAGATGATCCGCGACCATCTGTCGGAAGAGCATGAGAGGTTTCGCCGGGCGCGGGCCGCCGGGGCGCGCATCGCGGCCGGACAGGATCTCTACGCCCCCGCGGCCGGGGGACGGGGCCGCGCCAGCCTGCGGGTGCTTGACGCCTATGTCGAAGCCGGAATGACGCCGGGGGAGGCGCTGCAGACCGCCACTCTGAACGCCGGCCGGCTGCTGGCGGGGCGGGATCAGCTGGGCGTTATCGCGCCCGGCGCCCTGGCCGATCTGATCGCCCTGCCCGCCGACCCGACCCAGGGCCTGGACGCCCTGGCCGGCGTCGCCCTGGTCATGAAGGACGGACAGATCGAGGTGGCGGACAGCGCGGGCGCCTGCGCTTCACGCTGAGGCGAACCGCCCCTCGATGATCTCGGCGAACAGGCCGGGGTCGATGTTGCCTCCGGACAGGACGGCGATGGTGGTGCGGTCGCGGGCTTCGACCTTGCCCGCCAGCAGCGCGGCCAGGGACACGGCGCCGCCCGGTTCGACGACCAGTTTCAGCGCGCGGAAGGCGGTGCGCACGGCCTCGGCGACCTCGGCGTCGCTCACCGTGACGACCCGCTCCAGCCGCCGGTTGATTGGAAAGGTCAGTTCGCCCGGCCGGTCGGTCATCAGGGCGTCGCAGATCGAGGGCCGCGCCACCGGCGGATGGGTCATCCGCTCACCCTTCGCCAGCGACAGCTGGGTGTCGTTATAGGCCTCGGGCTCCACCCCGATCATCGCCGTGTCGGGGCTGAGCTCGGCCATGGCCAGATTGATGCCGGCGATCAGTCCGCCGCCCGAGGCGCCGCACAGCAGCTGGTCAATTGCGGCGCCCCGCGCCCTGGCGTCCTCGACGATCTCAAGCCCGGTCGTGCCCTGGCCCTCGATGATGAAGGGGTCGTCGAACGGACGCACCAGCACCGAGCCGCGCGTGGCCGCGATTTCCTCGCCGATGGCCTCGCGGCTTTCGGCATAGCGGTCATAGCTCCGCACCTCGCCGCCGAAGGCGATGACCCCCTCGACCTTCACCTTGGGGCTGTCGGCCGGCATGACGATGATGGCGTGGGTTCCCACCAAGCGCGCCGCCGCCGCCACGGCCTGGGCGTGATTGCCGGAGGAATAGGCCACGACGCCGCGCGCCTTTTCTTCATCGGTCAGGCGGCTAATGCGGTTGTAGGCGCCCCGGAACTTGAAGGCGCCGGCCACCTGCATTGTCTCGGCCTTGAACAGCACCCGCCCGCCCAATCGTTCATTCAGCGCCGGGCTTTCGATCAGGGGCGTGCGCACGGCGACCCCGGCGATGCGGCGGGCGGCGTCCTCGACGCCGGCGAAGGAGGCGGTGTGGGTCATGGGGCGCTTCTGCCCGATGACGCGCCCGTCGTCACCTCGCGCTCGACGCCGGCCCCCACCCCGCTAAGGTGACGCCTATGAATGACCTGATCCTCGCCATCGACCAGGGAACCACCTCGACCCGGGCCATCGCCTTCGATGCCGGCCTGCGCCCCGTGGCGGTCAGCCAGATCGAGCTGCGCCAGCATTTTCCTCAGTCCGGCTGGGTCGAGCATGACGCGGCCGAGATTTGGCGGGCGGTGGTCAAAACCTGTCGCGAGGTGATCGACCGGTTGGGAGGCGTCACCCGGTTCGCCGGCATCGGCCTCACCAACCAGCGCGAGACCGCAGTGATCTGGGACGCGGCGACCGGCAAGCCGCTCAACCGCGCCATCGTCTGGCAGGACCGCCGCACCGCCGAGGCCGTGGCGCGCCTCAAGGCGGCTGGCCATGAGGAAGAGGTCCAGGCGGCGACCGGCCTGATCCTCGACCCCTATTTTTCGGCCTCGAAGTACGCCTGGCTGCTGGACGCCGTACCCGATGGCCGCGCCCGGGCCGAGGCGGGCGAGGTGAAGCTGGGCACCATCGACGCCTGGCTGATCTGGAACCTGACAGCCGGCCGGGTCCACGCCACCGACGCCACCAACGCCGCCCGAACCTCGCTGATGGACCTGAAGGGCCAGGAATGGCGCGAAGACCTGTGCGCCTTGTTCAGCGTGCCCCGTCATACCCTGCCGGACATCGTCGGCTGCGCGGAGATCGTCGCCGAGACCGAGCCCTCGCTGTTCGGTCGCGCCCTACCCATCGCCGGCTCGGCGGGCGACCAGCAGGCGGCGCTCGTCGGCCACGGCGCGCTCAATCCTGGCGACGCCAAGATCACCTACGGCACCGGCGCCTTTCTGGTCGCCAATGTCGGCGCCGAGCCGGTGGCCTCGACCAGTCGGCTTCTGGCCACGCTGGGCTACCGGATCGGCGAGGACAGCGCCTACGCTCTGGAGGGCTCAATCTTCTCGGCCGGCTCGACCATCCAGTGGCTGAGGGACGAGCTGGGCCTGATCGGCGCCTCGCGCGAATCCGAGGCCCTGGCCGAGAGCCTGCCGGACTGCGGCGGCGTCTATCTGGTGCCCGGCTTCACCGGCCTGGGCGCGCCGTGGTGGCGGGCCGAGGCGCGAGCGGCGATCCTGGGCCTGTCGCGCGGTTCGACCCCGGCCCACATCGTCCGCGCCGGGTTGGAGAGCCTGGCCTATCAGACGCGTGATCTGCTGGACGCCCTGGCCGCAGACGGCTCGCCGCGCCCGACGCGGCTGAGGGTCGACGGTGGGGTCACCGCCAACGCCTTCGCTATGCAGACCGTGGCCGACCTATGCGAGGTCGAGGTCGAGCGTCCGGCCTTTCAGGAGATGACGGCGCTGGGCGCGGCCCGCCTGGCCGCCCACGGTCTGGGCCGCGAGCGGGCGTTCGAGCCTTTGCAGGGAGACACCCCCGCCGTCTGGACGCCGCGCATGGACGCGAAGACCCGCGACGCCGCCTTGGCCGGCTGGCGCCGCGCGGTCCAGGCCGCCATCCTGGCCGCCGGAGACGAATCCAGAGACGCCGCATGAACGCCACGCCCGATCCCCAGACCGCCTTTTCCGGCACGCGCGAGGTCGATCCCCGCTATCGGCTGGACGAGGCGGCGCTGGACCGCTGGCTGACGGCCAATGTGCCGGGCTATGCCGGCCCCCTGACGGTGCGCCAGTTCAAGGGCGGCCAGTCCAACCCGACCTATGAGCTGACCACGCCGGACCGCGCCTATGTCCTGCGCCGCAAGCCGCCGGGCAAGCTGCTGCCCTCGGCCCATGCGGTGGACCGCGAGTTTCGGGTGATCTCGGCGCTGGATTCGGTCGGCTACCCCGTCGCCCATCCCCATGTGATGTGCGAGGACGAGGGCGTCATCGGCTCGGTCTTCTATGTCATGGACCGGGTCGACGGCCGGGTCTTTTGGGATCTGAAGCTGCCGGGCATGACGCCGGAGCAGCGGCGCGACATCTATCTGGCCCAGACCGATGCGCTCGCCCGGGTGCACGCCTTCGATCCGGCGGCGGTGGGCCTGTCGGACTATGGCAAACCGGCCGACTATTTCGCCCGACAGATCGGCCGCTGGTCGAAACAGTATGCGGCCTCCGAGACCCATACGATCGCGGCCATGGACCGGCTGATCGCCTTCCTGCCGCCCGAGCGGCCGGCCACCATCGTCCACGGCGACTGGCGGCTGGACAACATGATCTTCGCCCCGGACCGGCCCGAGATCCTGGCGGTGCTGGACTGGGAGCTGTCGACCCTGGGCGACCCCACCGCGGACCTCAGCTATTTCCTGATGGGCTGGGTCATTCCGGCCAGCCAGCGCAACGGCCTGGGTGGCGCCGACCTGAAGGCGCTGGGCATCCCCTCCATCGAAGAGATCGTGGCCCGTTACGGCGCGACCGTCGAAGCGCCGCCTCTCGAGCATCTGGACTGGCTGTTCGCCTACAACCTGTTCCGCCTGGCCGCCGTCTGTCAGGGCATCGTCGGCCGTATCCGCGACGGCACCGCCGCCAGCGCCCACGCCCAGGCCATGGCCGCCCAGGTCGAACCCCTGGCCGAGGCGGGGTGGAGTTTCGCGGTGAAGGCGGGGGCCTGAGCTGCGGATTCTGAGTCCGACACCTCGAGTTCAGGCGGCGCGGGGTTCGTCACAACGATCACGACGAGGTCACCACGGGCACGACGGGTTCGGAGGTCGTGTTCAGACCGGAGACTCCTATCCACCTTCTCCCTGATCGACGCTCGCGTCGATCCATGCCCATAACCGACGTGTGAGGGTGGGCTTAAACTCCGGCCCCAAATCCGCTGTGCTCGCCGTGCTTTCGTCGTGTCCGTCGTGATGAACCGGGTTAGCGCCGGCGAAGGCCTCAGTTCGTCGCCGCCGCCAGGACAGCGCCGGTGGGGCGGGCCTGAACGATCACCGCCGTCTCCAGACGGTCCTCATCGGCCGCAGGCAGGCTCAGCAGGATCGGCCGCCCGCGCCACTCGCCCAGGCGGCGCACGTCGCGCACCACATTGACGTGGCGGATGCTGCGTCCGCGGTTTTCGCCGCCGGCGACCTCCACCACCTGTTCGCCGGGGCGGTAGCGGACCATCCAGACTTCAGCCGCGCCGCCCGGCGGTCGACCCGATCCGACGCCGACGCTGTCGCCGGAACTCCGGAATTCGATCTCAGGCGGCGGCGTCTTGCTGTCGGCCAGTTCGCGCACGGCGGCCTCGACCGCGGCCGCATGGCCGCCCGGCGCCTGCCGACGCCCGTCGATCACCACCTGGGGCGTATAGATGCTGCGCTGCCTCAGCCCGCGGCGATAGGCGCGCTGGCGCTCGGCGAACTCCGGACGAGCGAAGGTGTCGGGCCAACCGAGATAGTCCCAGTAGTCGACGGCGTAGGTCAGGGCGAGGACGCCCGGCCGGTCCGCGATGGCCTCGATCACCCGGTTGGCCTCGGGACAGCCGGCGCAGCCCTGGGCGGTGAACAGTTCGACCACCACCGGCGCGACGACCACGGCCGTCGCCGGTTGCGCGTCTTCGCTCCGCGCCGCGCCCATCAGGGCGACGGACGCCGCGATCATCGTCAAGGATCGACCCCAGGCTCCCATGGCGACGCTGCATACGCCTGTCGCCGGTCGCGCGCCCCTCATATGTCCGTGAGCGCCTCAAAATCTGGGACTTGGGACCGAAGTCGACGCGTCCTATCTTGGCGCCTTAATGCGCACCCCCTTTCTCAAGATGAACGGCGCCGGCAACGACTTCGTGGTCGTCGACGCCCTGTCGCGCCCGTTCGCGCCGGATGAAACGACGGTGCGCGCCATAGCGGACCGGGATACCGGCGAAGGCTGTGACCAGGTGATCGCCATCGAGCCCTCGGCGGTGGCCGACGCCTTCATGCGGGTATGGAACGCCGACGGCGGCCAGGTCGAGACCTGCGGCAATGCGCTGCGCTGTGTCGGCTGGACCCTGATGCGGGCGACGGGTCGCGACCGCGTCCGCATCGACACCCTGGCGGGCGTTGTCGAGGCGCGGATGGCCGATGATGACCAGATAACCGTGGACATGGGCCGCCCCCGTCTGGACTGGACCGACATTCCGTTGGCCGAAGCGTTCGACACGCGGGGCATCGAATTGCAGATCGGTCCCATCGACGATCCCGTGCTGCACACCCCCGGCGCCGTCTCCATGGGCAATCCGCACGTGGTCTTCTTTCCCGACTTCACGCCGGACGACGCCTTCGTGCGCGGATCGGGCTCCCTGATCGAGCACCACCCGCTGTTTCCCGAGGGCGTCAATGTCGGCTTCGCCCATGTCGAGGCGCTGGACCGGATCCGCCTCCGGGTTTGGGAGCGGGGCGCGGGTCTGACCAAAGCCTGCGGCACGGGGGCGTGCGCGGCCCTGGTCGCGGCGGCGCGGCGCGGCAAGACCCAACGGCGGGCCTGGGTCGTAGTGGATGGCGGCGAGCTGATGATCGACTGGGACGTCCGCACCGACCATGTCTTCATGACGGGACCGGTGGTCGTCGAGCGCACGGGCGTGCTGGTCTGAGCGTCAGGCCTCGGCGCGCAGTCTCAGGGCCTCGCCCATCTCCTCGCAGGCGCGTCGCAGCAGGCGCTTGTTCTTGTTGAAGAAGCCCTCGCCAAACATGCCGCCGAAAATTTCGCCGTTGGCGACGATGCAGCTGCCGGGCGCCAGCTCTTCGATCTCGATGTAGCGGGTGGACGTGAACTGGAAACCGCGTCGTTCCGACCAGATCAGTTGTGCGTAGGGCACCCAGTCGTTGATGGCCGCCCGCACCGGCCGCTCGTGCAGGCCCTCGATCGTTTCGGTCAGGGTCAGGACGCCGCCGATGGCGATGATCCCCTCGGCCTGAGGAAAGGTCGGGTTCCAGTCGCCCCATGACGGAAGGTCGGCGATGATCTCCCAGATACGGTCGGACGGGGCCTTGACCCCCACCCGGTTCTCGACGCGAAAGCTCATGGCGCGCTTTTCCCATGGCTTTTCCGCTGAGGGAAGGCCGGGGGCCGCGACATTCAGCGCGTCGGACGCGAGCCCTCGGGACCGGGCTGGCTGGCAGGTCCGGGCGCGGACGGCGCGGTGGCGGCCGCGGGCTCGTCGGCGGACAGCGTGGGTCTGAGGAAGGCCAGGCCGACGGCAATGGCCAGCAGCACCACATTGGCGAGGAAGGGAGCGGGCTCCGCCAGCTCGTAAAGCGCCACTCCGAGCACTGGAGGAGCCAGGAAACTGAGGCCGGCCAGCGACATGATCAGCCCGGCGATGGCGCCCTGCTCGCGGCCCGACACCGCCAGGGACGATCCGGCCGTGAAACCCGGCCGCGCGAAGCCCACGCCCATCGACACCACCGCATAGCCGACCACCACGCCATAGTATCCCGGGCCGAACACGCTCAGCACATTGCCGAGCAGCGCCAGAACCGCCCCCCAGCGCATCAGCTCGCGCGGCTTCATGTGGAGAGCGGGGATCAGGCCCCACTGGACCATCAGGGTGGCCGCCGCCCCGGCCAGCATGGCTACGCCGATATAGGGCTGGGCGGCCGCCGCGCTGGTTCGGCCCTCGGCGGCCAGTTCGTCGATGATGTGAAAGCCCAACACCGCGATATTGATCGCCTGGGCGCCGGTGACCAAAAGGCCATAGAGCAGAAAGTCGCGTACGCGCGGGTCCTTCCACAGGCCCTTGTCGGACGCCGCCTCACCCGCCTCGGCGGTCTTACGCGTGACGTCGCCGGATGGCAGATTTCGCCAGACGACGATCAGCACCACCAGACCCAGGAGGGCGTAGGCGTACATCGGGCCCGCCAGGCCGACGAAGGGCAGGACGAAGAAGGGCGCCAGGGCCGTGTAGGCCGGTGAAGTACACCGAGTGGACACCGTTTTTCT
>CAXBPJ010000051.1:0-7918 GCA_963977325.1 uncultured Brevundimonas sp.
CAAACAGGGCATCGAATCACTGCCCTGCTTGGGCGACGGCCGCCAGTCGGGCACCTCCGGCTCGCCCTCCATCCTCAACGCCTCGCCCGAGGCGGCCACCGGCGGAAACATCGCCCTGCTGAGGAACGGCGACCGCTTAAGGGTCGATCTGAACACGGCGCGCGTGGACGTGCTGGTCTCCGACGCCGAGCTGGCCGCCCGGCGCGCGGCGCTCGATGCCGCCGGCGGCTACGCCTACCCGGCCTCCCAGACCCCCTGGCAGGAGATCCAGCGCGGGATGGTGACAGAGTTGGAGACGGGCGCCGTCCTCGCCCCCGCCGTCGGATACCATCGCCTGGTCGACCGCCTGCCGCGCGACAACCACTGAGGCGGATCAGCCGAGCACGGCCCGGATCACCTCGCGATAGGTCGCGGTCAGGCGGTGAATATCCTCGACCGCCACATGCTCGTCGACCTGGTGGATGGTCTGGCCCACGAGGCCCAGCTCCAGCACCGGACACATCGCCCGGATGAAGCGCGCGTCCGAGGTGCCGCCCGTGGTCGAGAGCGCGGGCGTCAGGCCTGTGGTCCGCTCGACCGCCGCGACCACCGCGTCCACGAACGGCCCTCGCTCGGTCAGGAAGGCGTCGCCGGAATGCATGTGCTCGACCGTGACCGACAGGCCGCTGTCGGCCGCGTGGCGGGCCGCGACCTGATCGATCCAGGCCATCAGCCCGGCGCCCGTCTGGCCGGGATTGAAGCGGATGTTAGTCCGCCCGCGCGCCTCGGCCGGGATCAGGTTCGGGGCCGGGTTGCCCACGTCGACGGTGGTGATCTCCAGATTGGACGGCTGAAACTCGGGGTAGCCCTCATCCAACCTGTGCGCCTGAAGCTCAGCCAGCAGCCGCACCAGAACCGGCGCCGGATTGGCCGCCCGGTCCGGATAGGCCACGTGCCCCTGCTTGCCGCGCACGGTGAACCAGCTGTTCAGCGAGCCGCGCCGACCGATCTTGATCGTGTCGCCCAGCGCCTGCATCGACGACGGTTCGCCGACCACGCAGGCGTCGATGCGCTCGCCCTCCTCCAACAGCCGGGCCACCACCGCCTTGGTGCCGTGCAGCGCCGGCCCCTCCTCGTCGCCGGTGATCAGCAGGCTCAGCGAGCCCTTCGGCTCCCCCTCGGCCAGCACCTGCGCGACCGCCGCGATCCAGGCGGCGACGCCGCTTTTCATGTCGGCCGAGCCGCGGCCGAACAGCCAGCCGTCCTCGACCACGGCGGCGAAGGGATCATGGCTCCAGGCCCCCAGGTCGCCGGCCGGAACCACATCAGTGTGCCCCGCGAAACAGAGATTCGGCCCTTCCGATCCGCGCCGCGCATAGAGGTTCTCGATCCCCTCTACGGCCATGCGACGGCAGGCGAACCCCAGCCGCTCCAAGGCGGCCTGGACGACGTCCATCGCCCCGGCGTCCACCGGCGTCACCGAGGGTCTGCGGATGAGGGCCTGGGTCAGGCCAACGGGGTCGATCGGAAACGCGCTCATTCGTCTCGCTTAGGGCCAAGCGGGCCGCCACGAAAGCGCTGGGGCATTTTCCCCGCGACGTCCCGCCGCATCTTGGCTATCCGGGAGGCTCGTGACTCATCTCGACGCCCCCGAAAATCCGCAGCCTGCGCCCCCTCCGTCTCCTGTGGGTCGGCCGCCTGGCGGCGGTGTTCGGCATCCAGGTCCAGTCCTCGGCCTTGCTGTGGCAGGTCTATGAGATCGCGCGCCAGGATCACCCCGTCGAACAAGCCAGCCTCTATCTGGGTCTGGTCGGCCTGGTGCAGTTCCTGCCGCTGCTGGCCTTCACCCTGCCGGCCGGAGAGATGGCCGACCGCCGCGACCGCAAGCTGACCGTGGTCGCCTGCGTCGGGCTGGAGATGCTGTGCGCCGTCGCCTTCCTGGCCATGGCGCTGCACGGCGATCCGCCGCTGTGGGGTCTGTTGTCGGTCGCCGCCTTCTTCGGCGCCACCCGCGCCTTCCTGGCCCCCGCCAGCCAGGCCCTGCTGCCCATGGTGGTCGGCCGTCCCGGCCTGCCCCGCGCCATCGTGGCCCAGTCGCTCGCCTTCCAGACCGGCGCCATCGCCGGGCCGGCGCTGGGCGGGGTCATCGTCGGTCTGGCCGTGCCGGCCGCCTACGCCACCTCGGTGATGATGTTCCTGATCGGCGCGACCTGCCTCCTGCTGATCCGCACCTCAGGCCGCCCGCCCGCCGCCGACCAGGCGGCCTCGCGCTGGGCGGCTGTGAAGGAGGGACTGAAATACGTCTGGACCACCCGCATCGTGCTGGGCGCCATCTCCCTGGATCTGATCGTGGTGCTGTTCGCGGGGGTCGCCCTGCTGACGCCCATCTTCGCGCGCGACATCCTGCACGTGGGACCCGAGGGCTTCGGGCTGCTGCGCGCGTCCTTCGGAGTCGGGGCGCTGATGATGGCGCTCTACCTCTCGCGCTTTCCGATCCTTCGCCGCGGCGGCCTGTGGATGTTCGCGGCGGTGGCGGTGTTCGGCGTCTGCACCCTGACCTTCGGCCTGTCGAAATGGGTATGGCTGAGCGCGCTGGTTCTGTTCATCGGCGGCGCGGCCGACATGATCAGCGTCAATATCCGCCAGACCCTGATCCAGATCGCCACCCCCGATCACATGCGCGGGCGCGTGAGCTCGGTCTCCATGCTGTTCATCGGCGCCTCCAACGAACTGGGCGAGGCGTATTCCGGCGTCGCCGTGCGCCTGCTGGGTCCCATCGGCGCGGCGGTTTTCGGCGGCCTGGGCGCCTTGGCGGCCACGGGGGTCTGGGCCCGGCTGTTTCCCGGACTCAGGAAAGCCGACCGCCTGGCCTGACGAAACCGCCATTTCCGGAACCGTCGCGCTTGGCGCGGGTTGGCTTGTCCGAGGGGTAACGCGCGGAGAGGCCGCGCGTCCCGACGCCTGAGGGGCTGAAGTGTACAACAACACCGGCTACGAATTCATCGGCTGGGAGGCGCTGCTGCAGGTTTGGCTGCCGCGCGCCCTCGGCGCCATCGTCATTCTCATCGCCGCTTGGTTCATCGGCAAGGCGATCAAATGGGCCATCGCCAAGGGGGTCGACCGCATTCCCGGCGCCGCCAAGGCCAATCTGTCCGACAATCCCAAACATTCCGTGGGCGCCAGCCTTGGCGACGTAGCCTTCTGGCTGATCGTGCTGTTCGGCGTGGTCGCGGCCCTGGGAGTGCTGAACCTGGGCGGCGTGGTCACCCCGCTGAACACCCTGCTGAACCAGGTCGCGGCCTTCCTGCCGGGCGTGCTGGGCGCGGCGCTCATCTTCTTCATCGGCTTCGTGGTCGCCACCCTGGCCAAGCGGGTCGTCGAGGCCGCCCTGACGGCCGCGGGAGCGGACGCCTGGCTGGACCGGGTCGGCCTGACCCGCAGCACGGGCTCGTCCGGCGTCAGCTCCGCGATCGGCACCCTGGTGTTCGTCCTGATCCTGATCCCGATCACCATCGCCGCGTTGGAACAGCTCAGCATCGACAGCCTGACCGTTCCGGCCGTCGCGGTGCTCAGCATGGTGCTGGCCGCCATTCCGCGCGTCATCGTCGCCGCCATCCTGCTGGCCATCGGCTGGTTCATCGGTCGCTGGGTGGCGCAGCTGATTGAGCGCATCCTGCCGGCCACCGGCTTTGATCGCTCCATCCAGGGGTTGGCGAACCTCTCGTCCGCCAAGCGCGCCGAACCGCCCGCGACGGGCGCCACGCCCTATGCCGGCGACGTGACCCCCGCCACGGCCGCGGCCATGGGCGGCGCGTCCACCTCGGCCCGCATGACCCCATCCAAAGTGGTGGGCTATCTGGTAATGGCGGCGATTGTCGCCTTCTTCGTGGTCGAGGCGGCCCATGTGCTGCAGTTCGCCACCATCGCCGAGATGGTCGAAAGCGTCCTGGGCCTGGCCGTACAGGTCATCGTCGGCGGGGTGATCATCGCCGCCGGGGTGATCATCGGCGACCTGCTCGCCAACGCCATCGATAAGGGTACGGGCGGCGCCGACCGCTTCGCCTCGACCATCGTGCGCTGGGCGACCATCGCCCTGGCCACCGCCATGGGCCTCAGCTTCATGGGCATCGCCGACGATATCGTCTTGCTCGCCTTCGGTCTGATCCTGGGCGCCGCGGCCATCGCCACGGCCCTGGCCTTCGGCCTCGGCGGTCGCGACGCCGCAGGGCGAGTCGCTCAGACCTGGGCCGACAAGATCACCCGCAAATCGGGTGAGACGCCTCGTCCGCCGATGGACAAGCTCTAACATCCGCTGATCGACGTTTGCCGACAAGCTGACGGAAGGGCGGTCCTCGGGGCCGCCCTTTTTCGTGTCACCAGGCCGGAAGGGAGGGGGCGGGCGCGGCCGCCCGATCAAAGTCGCCCTGCGCCAGGGTGGTGGTGCGGCGATATATGAGCGCTTCGGCGATGTGCCGACGCAGCACGCCCGTCGATCCCTCAAGGTCAGCGATGGTGCGGGCCAGCCTGAGGGTGCGGGTCCAGCCGCGCGCGGTCAGCCCCCCTGCCTCTCCGGCCCGCATCATCAGCGCCTTGCCCGCCTCGTCCGGGGCGGCGAACCGATCCAGGGCCGAGCCCGAGGCGCGGGCGTTCACGCCCTGCAAGGGATCGATGCCCGCCTCGCGAACCCGGTCCGCCTGCATCGCCCGGGCGACCGCCACCCGCGCGGCGACCTCGGCCGTGCCTTCGGCTGGTGGCGGCAGGGCCATGTCCGCGGCCGTCACCGGCGGGGTCTCGACCGTCAGGTCGATGCGGTCGAACAGCGGTCCGGAGATGCGGTTCTGATAGTCCCGCTGACAGCGCGGGGCCTTGCCGCAGGCGCCCTTGCCCGCCCCGCCCAGGCCACAGCGGCAGGGGTTCATGGCGGCGACCAGCTGGAACCGGGCCGGATAGCGGACATGGGCGTTGGCCCGGGCCACCACGATCTCGCCTGTCTCCAGCGGCTGGCGCAGGGAATCCAGGGCCTGGGCCGAATATTCCGGCAGTTCGTCCAGGAACAGCACGCCGTTGTGAGCGAGCGACGCCTCCCCCGGCTTGGCCCGCATGCCCCCGCCGGTCAGAGCCGCCATCGAAGCCGAATGGTGCGGGCTGCGGAACGGTCGCTCGCGAGTCAGGGCGCCGCGCTCGATCAGACCCGCCACCGACCAGACCATGGAGGTCTCCAGCAGCTCCTCCGCCGTCAACGGCGGCAACAGGCCCGGCAGCCTCTGGGCCATCATCGACTTGCCCGAGCCCGGCGGGCCGATGAACAGAATGTTGTGGCCGCCGGCGGCGGCGATCTCCAAGGCCCGCTTGGCCCCTTCCTGCCCCTTGACCTCGTTCAGATCGGCGGTGAGCCGGGGGAGCGCGACCGGCCCGGGTTCGGGCGCGCTCAACACCTGGGCGCCCCGGAAGTGATTGATCAGCCCGATCAGGGAACGCGGCGCCAGCACCCGCGCCCCGCCGGCCCAGGCGGCTTCCGGCCCGTTCGCCTCCGGACAGATCAGGCCCAGCCCCATCGCATCAGCCGCCACCGCCGCCGGCAGGGCTCCGCCCACCGGTGCGATCGAGCCGTCCAGCCCCAACTCGCCGATCGCCGCCCAGCCGGCGGTCACGTCGGGCGGGATCACCCCCATCGAGGCCAGCAGGGCCAGGGCGATGGGCAGGTCGAAATGGCTGCCCTCCTTGGGCAGGTCGGCGGGGGCCAGGTTGGCGATCACCTTCTTGGGCGGCAAAGCCAGGCCTATCCCGGCGAAGGCCCCCCTGACCCGCTCGCGGCTCTCGGCCACCGCCTTGTCGGGCAGGCCCACGATCGCGAAGGCCCCGGCCGGCAGGGCGACCAGTTGGACCTCGACATCCACCCTGCGCGCCTCGACCCCGTCGAAGGCCACCGTAACCACCCGCGCGACCATGCCGATCTCCCAATCCCGAATGGGAACAAATCACGAACTACGGCCGCGCACAACCCCTCGCCGAACGTGGGTTCGCACGCCCGGTTTCCCTCGCTTTCCGGCCCGGAATTCCTATATGATCAGGCTCACGGCGTGGTCAGATTCGCGCCCGTCCCCCGGCGCCCGGCCGCGCCCGTTGAACCCGAGCCCTAATGACCGACGAAACCCTGCCCCAGCCGGAATACGGCGCCGATTCCATCAAGGTGCTCAAAGGGCTGGACGCCGTCCGCAAGCGCCCCGGCATGTACATCGGCGACACCGATGACGGCTCGGGCCTGCATCACATGGTCTATGAGGTGGTGGACAACGCCATCGACGAGGCCCTGGCCGGGCACGCCGACCTGGTCGAGGTCATCCTCAACCCGAACGGCTCGGTCACCGTCACCGACAACGGGCGCGGCATCCCCACCGACATCCATGAGGGCGAGGGCGTGTCGGCGGCCGAGGTCATCATGACCCAGCTGCACGCCGGCGGGAAATTCGACCAGAACTCCTACAAGGTCTCCGGCGGCCTGCACGGCGTGGGCGTGTCGGTGGTCAACGCCCTGTCGGACTATCTGGAACTGAAGATCTTCCGGAGCGGCAAGGCGCACCAGATGCGCTTCGAGCGCGGCGATACGGTCAAGTCGTTGGAAATCACGGGCGACGCCCCGATCCGCCCCGACACCGGCCAGCCCCTGACCGGCACCCAGGTCACCTTCTATCCTTCCGTCACCACCTTCTCGCACATCGATTTCGACCTGAAGACGCTGGAGCACCGGCTGCGCGAGCTGGCCTTCCTCAACTCGGGCGTGACCATCCGCCTGGCCGACCTGCGCGGGGCCGAGCCGTTCGAGGAGATCCTGCACTACGAGGGCGGGGTCGAGGCCTTCGTGCGCCACCTGGACAAGTCCAAGTCGCCGATCCTCAAGGACGTCATCGTCATCCGGGGCAAGAAGGAGGGGATCGAGCTCGACCTCGCCTTGTGGTGGAATGATAGCTACCACGAAACCATGCTGTGCTTCACCAACAACATCCCTCAACGGGATGGAGGCACCCACCTGTCGGCCTTCCGCGCCAGCCTGACGCGGGTCATGGGCGCCTATATCGAAAGCTCCGGCATCGCCAAGAAGGAGAAGGTCTCGGTGACCGGCGAGGACGCGCGCGAGGGCCTGACCTGCGTGCTGTCGGTCAAGGTCCCGGACCCTAAGTTCAGCTCCCAGACCAAGGACAAGCTAGTGTCGTCCGAAGTGCGCCCGGCGGTCGAGGGACTGTGCACCGAGGGGCTGTCGACCTGGTTCGAGGAGCACCCGGTCGAGGCCAAGCAGATCGTCTCCAAGATCGTCGAGGCCGCCACCGCCCGCGAGGCGGCGCGCAAGGCCCGCGACCTGACGCGCAGGAAGTCCGCGCTGGAGATCAGCTCCCTGCCCGGCAAGCTGGCCGACTGTCAGGAACGCGATCCGGCCAAGTCCGAACTGTTCATCGTCGAGGGCGATAGCGCGGGCGGCTCGGCCAAACAGGGCAGGAACCGCGAGAACCAGGCGGTGCTTCCCCTGCGCGGCAAAATCCTCAACGTCGAGCGCGCGCGGTTCGACCGGATGTTGTCATCCGAGCTGATCGGCACCCTGATCCTGGCGCTGGGCACCGGGATCGGCCGCGACGACTTCGACATCTCGAAGCTGCGCTACCACAAGATCATCATCATGACGGACGCCGACGTCGACGGCGCCCACATCCGCACCCTGCTGCTGACCTTCTTCTACCGGCAGATGCCGGAGCTGATCGAGAAGGGGCACATCTTCATCGCCCAGCCGCCGCTCTACAAGGCCGCCAAGGGCAAGCAGAGCCGCTACCTCAAGGACGACCCGGAGATGGACGCCTTCCTGATCGAGGAGGGCACGGACGGCTCCGAATTGGATCTGGCGACCGGCGAGCGGTTGACGGGCCTGGACCTCCAGGCCCTGGTCAAGGAG
>CAXBPJ010000052.1:0-7821 GCA_963977325.1 uncultured Brevundimonas sp.
GGATAGCCGCCCGCCGCGTCGGCCTGGGTGGCGAACAGCCGGGCGTCGTGCACGGTGAAGCGGTCTTTCTCGACCAGCACATGGTCAATGCGCACGGCGCTCTGGTGCAGGCCAGGGACCAGGGTCGTCGGCTCCTCGGCGGTCGGATTGTGGAGCCGCCAGGCGTCGTCGTAGCGGGCCAGCAGGGGCTGGAATTCGGGCCAGGCGATGACCGCGTTCATGTCGCCGATGACCAGTGACGGCGCCTCGTCGGGGCGGCGGTCGATGAAGTTCAGGAGATCGGCGATCTGCTGGGCGCGGATGGCGCCGCCCTCCTGCCGCCAGTGCAGGTGGGTGTTGTAGAGGTCGAGCGGGCGGCCCCCCAGATCGACCCGCACATGGGCGGCGGTGCGCGAATCGTCGAGCGGCCGCAGCTTCATCTCATCGCGGGCCAGCACCGGCAGGCGGCTGAGGACGGCGTTGCCATAGCGGCGGGCCTGGCCGGGCGGGTCGATCGAGACGAAATGGACGTCGTAGCCGCCCAACTCGCGGGCGATGTCCTCGGCCTGGTTGGGCAGGCCCTCGTCCTGCAGCACCTCCTGCAGGCCGATGACGTCGGCGTCCAGCGCCGCCAGTTCGCGAAACACCATCGGCCGCCGCGTCGGCCAGTCGCCCATGTCGTGCCAGATGTTGAAGGTGGCCACGGTCATCTCACGCCCGGTCACGGACGGCGTCGAGGCGCAGGCGGCCAGCACGCCCGGTGCGGTCAGGGCCCCCGCGGCGGCGATCAGATGGCGGCGGTTCAGCATGGCGGTTCCTCGAGCGACGTGGGATTCAACACAGGGCTTCGCCGACCTTACAAAGATTTCACGTCCTGTTTCGCATCCGGTGGGCGCGACCGCCGCCTCTTGTCACCAAAGGCCGCGGCAATGACGCTTCGGTCGCAAACAGTCTCTCGAAGAAGGAAACGGTGAGATGGAAGGAATTATCGGTTTGGCGGCCGTCACGGCTCCCTTTCTCATGGTGGTGGCCATCGTGGTTTGGCCAAAGATCCTGCGTGCTCGCGAACAGGCCGAAATGCAGGCGACGGTCAGGACGGCTCTGGACAAAGGTCAGCCCCTGCCGCCCGAACTGATCGAGGCCATGACCAAGAGCGTTCCCGAGGCCCCGAAACAGCCCAGCTCGCGCTCACGGGATTTCCGCCAAGGCATCATCTGGCTGGCGGTGGGCATCGGCATCGCGCTGTTCAGCTTGGTCAGCAGCATGGGCTGGCGCGATCCCTGGGGCGACAGCTTCGGCAACGGCATGCTGGGCGTCGCCACCATTCCCGCAACCATCGGCGCCGCCTTCCTGGTGCTGGGCCTGCTCAACAAGAACCGCGACTGATCGCAGGTTCAGGGGAGAAAGCGTCGGATCATGGCCAAGCGCCCGATCGACATGCACGACGTGGAGCTGGCCGCCTTGGCCGCGGCCGGCGGCCGGGCCGAGTTCGGCGAGCTGGTTCGCCGCCACGGCTCGGCGGTCCGCGCCCTGCTGAGGCGGATGGGCGCCCAGCCGTCCCTGGCCGACGATGTGGCCCAGGACGCCTTCCTGACCGCCTTCCAGAAGGTCGGCGAGTTCAGGGGGCAGGGCACCTTCGGCGCCTGGGTCAAGCGAATCGCGGCGCGGCTGTATCTGCGGCGTCGTTCGAAGGAGGCGCGCTACGCGCCCGAACTGGAGGGCGAGCCCGAACCCGACGCCGGGGCGAGCCCGGGGGAGCTGGTCGATCTGGACGAGGCGCTTCAAGCGCTGAGCGAGGTCGAACGCCTGTGCGTCTCCCTCTGTCACGGCGCGGGTTTCTCCCATCCGGAGATCGCCCAGTCGCTGGACCTTCCCCTCGGAACGGTGAAGTCCCATGTCAAACGTGGTCTCGATAAACTCCGCGCCCGGCTTGCGCCGGTCGTGGACCAGCACGGGAGGCCGGCCGATGTCCGGGCCTGACGAATTCGATCCCTTTATCGAGCGCCTGTATGCGCGCGCGCCCCAGATGGCGGACGCCGAGCTGTTCGCCGCCGGTGTGGCGCGGCGGCTGGAGCGCGGATCGCGGTTTCGCGGCGTGTTCCTGGGCGCGGCGGGCCTGATCGGCGGCGTGGTGGCGGTGCGCGAGACGCTCGGCTCAAACTTCGTCTTCCAGGCGGGCGAGGCGGCCGAGAGCTCGGCGCGCACCGTGGACACCAGCCTGGCGTCGGTGGGTGCGCAGGGCCAGCAGGCGATGATGAGCGGCCTGGATCAGCTCGGCCTGGCGTCGTTCATCGATCTCGGCGCCCTGGGCGGGATGACCCTGTTCTGGGGACTGGCGGCGGCTCTGGTGGCGGCCGCGACCCTGGGCGCGCTCAAGCTTACGGGCCAGACCTGACGTCCACGGGGCTCGCGCGCCGTTTTCCGGCCACGGTCGCCGCCTAGGCCAAGGTTGAGCGACCCGCCGTCGCCCGGGCGCAGGATTGCGCCCTTCGCGTCTGTTGCGGGGGCCGGGGCGAGTCAGTAGGGTCGCGCCGCAATTTCCGAGGGGCCCCGTACGTGGTCGATGTCTTTGAAGCGGTCGAGGAAGATCTTCGATCGGAGCGTTACAAGCGCCTGGCCCGCCGCTGGCTGCCGATCGTCGGCGGCCTGTTGCTGCTGGCGCTGATCGCGGCTCTGGCCTGGTGGGGCTACGACAGCTGGCGGACCCGCCAGGCCGACGAGGCTTCGGTCCAGTATCAGGCCGGGCTTGAGGCGCTGCAGGAAGGCGACGTCGAGCGCGCCGAGCAGGCATTCGTGGCGGTGCAGGAGTTCGGCGGGGCCTATGGCGCGCTGGCGCTGCACCAGCGGGCCAATCTGGCTCTGGTCGACGGCGACGCGGCTCAGGCGCTGACCCTGCTCGACGAAGCCGCCGACGGCACGCGCGATCCTCTGCTGAAGGACGCTGCCGCGCTCAAGGCCGCCTATCTAGCGATGGACACCGACGCGTCGCTCGCCGACATGGAGGCGCGCCTCAATCCGCTGGTCGAGGAAGGCCGCCCGTTTCGTCCGTTCGCCCAGGAAGCCCTGGCGTTCGCGCGGCTGAAGGCAGGTCAGGTCCAGCCGGCGCGCGAAGCGCTAAGTCTTCTGACCATCGGCCAGGATGTGCCGGACAATGTGCGCCAGCGCGCCCAGGCGGCCATTGACAGTATCGACAGCGGCCTTGCGCCCGCCCTGGCGGCGACGCTTGAGGCCATGCCGACCGACGCTGCCGCGCCATCCACGCCAACGGTGACGGTCCGGCCGACCGCCGCCGAAGCTCCGGCTCCCGCCCAGTAACGTGTCGTCCAGGATCAAACACCGCATGACCGCCACCGCTTTCAGGCTCGCCGTGATCGGGCTGGTGTCCGTGGGCCTCGCCTCGTGCTCGACGGCCCGCCGGCTTTGGCCGTTCGGCGGAGACGGCCAGCCGGAGGCGGTCGCCGCCGCCGGCGAGCGCGTCTCGATCATCGAGTTCGAACAGCAGTTGACGCCTTCGGCCGACCTGGCCGGGCGGGACTTCTTCCTGCCTGGACCCACGTCCGTGTCGTCCTGGGCGGTGCCGGGCGGCAACCTTGAGCAGTCGGTCGAGCATGTGAACGCCGCCCCGGCCTTCCAGGTCGGCTGGCGGCGGGACATCGGCGCGGGCACCGGCGGCCGCCGTCAGGTCATGTCGCCGCCGGTCGCCGACAACGGCCGTCTGTTCGCCATCGACGGCGAGGCCGATGTGGTCGCCGTCGACGCCACGACCGGCGCCGTCGCCTGGCGCACCAACATCAAGCCGACCGACGAGCGCGAGCCCGGCGCCGGTTTCTTCGGCACCGGCATCGGTTTCCGGGGTTCGGACGGCGAGGTCACGGGCGGCTTTGGGGGCGGCGTAGCCGTCGCCGGTGGTCGCGTGTTCGTGGTCTCCGGCTATCGTCAGGTGCTGGCGCTGGACGCCGCCACCGGCGCGGTGCAGTGGCGCCAATCGGTCGAGTCGCCGATCCATGGCGCCCCGACGGTGGCCGGGAATCGCCTGTACGCCATCGACGTCGACAACCAGCTTCTGGCCTTTGACGTCGCCACGGGCGAGCAGGCCTGGTCCTATCAGGCCATCGCCGAACCGGCCCGCTTCCTGCGCGCCTCCAGCCCGGCGGTCACGGGCGACACCATCATCGCCCCCTTCTCCTCGGGTGAAGTCATGGCCGTGCGCGCGGCCAACGGCCAGCCGCTGTGGCAGCAGGTGCTGTCGCAGGCCAGCCGCACCAACGCCCTGTCGGAAATACGCGACATCGCGGGCCGTCCAGTGATCAACCGCCAGACCGTCTACGCCGTCAGCCACTCGGGCGTGATGAGCGCGCTGGACCTGCGCACCGGCCAGCCCAAATGGAGCCTGCCGGTGGCGGGCGTCAACGCGCCCCTGGCCGCCGGCGACGCCGTCTACATCGTCTCAAAGTCGGGCGAGCTGACGGTGGCGAACCGCGAGAACGGCGGCGTCTACTGGACCCGCGACCTCAACGAGGGCCGGGTGCGGCAGGAAGGCGGTTTCCTCGGCTTCTTCGATCGCACCGTGCGGCCAATCTGGTCGGGCCCGATCCTGGCGTCGAACCGGCTGATCCTGGTCAACTCCGACGGCGTGGCCGTGGCGCTGGATCCCAAGACCGGGGCGCAGCAGGCCGAAATTCGCCTGGGCGCGCCTGCCTATATCGCGCCGATGGCCTATAACGGCGTCCTCTACGTCCTGCTCGACAACGGGCAGCTCGTCTCGATCCAGTAGGGCCGGAAAGGGCCGCGTGAGATGGCCCTCAAGGTCGCCATCGTCGGACGCCCCAATGTGGGCAAGTCGACCCTGTTCAACCGGCTGGTCGGCAAGCGGCTGGCGTTGGTCGACGACCGGCCGGGGGTGACCCGCGACCGCCGCTACGCGGACGGCAATATTGGCGACATCGACCTGACCCTGATCGACACCGCCGGCTATGAGGACGTCACCGACGAAAGCCTCGAGAGCCGCATGCGCGAGCAGACCGAGGCGGCGATCGAGGACGCCGAGCTGATCCTGTTCATGGTCGACGCCCGCGAGGGGGTCACCTCGCTGGACCGCATCTTCGCCGACCGGCTGAGAAAGCAGGACCGGCCCGTGGTGTTGCTGGCCAACAAGTCCGAGAGCCGGGAGTCCGGCGGCGGCGTCGGCGAGGCCCACGGCCTGGGCTTCGGCGAACCCGTCGCCATCTCGGCCGAGCACGGCGAGGGCATGGCCGATCTCTATGCGGCGGTCGCCCAGGCCTCGGCCGACATCGAGGTGGCGGAGGCCGAAGAGGCCGACAAGCCGATCCGCGTCGCCGTCATCGGCCGACCGAACGCCGGCAAGTCGACCCTGATCAACCGCCTGATCGGCGAGGACCGGCTACTGACCGGGCCCGAGGCCGGGATCACCCGCGACTCCATCTCGGTCGACTTCGAGCACGAGGGACAGCGCTTCCGCCTGGTCGACACCGCCGGGATGCGGCGCAAGGCGCGGGTGCAGGAGAAGCTGGAGAAGCTGTCGGTCGCCGACACCATCCGCGCCATCACCTTTGCCGAGGTGGTGGTGCTGGTCATGGACAAGGACGACGCCTTCGACACCCAGGACCTGCAGCTGGCCGATCTGGTGGAGCGCGAGGGCCGGGCGCTGGTCTATGTCGCCGCCAAATGGGATCTGGAGGAAGAGCCCCAGGCCCGCATGGCCGAGTTGAAGGCCCTAGCGGAGCATAAGCTGCCGCAGTTGAAGGGCAGCCCCTTCGTGGCGCTCTCGTCCTTCTCGGGGCGCGGGGTCGAGCGGCTGATGCCGGCGATCACCGAGGCGCATGCGACCTGGTCGGTCAAGGTCAAGACGCGCGACCTCAACGACTGGCTGGCCATGGCGACCCAGCGCCACCCGCCGCCCGCCGTCGACGGCAAGCGGGTCAAGCCCAAGTACATGGCCCAGACCAAGGCCCGGCCGCCCACCTTCGTGCTGTTCGCCAGCCGCGCCTCGGCCATGCCCGACCACTACAAGCGCTATCTGGTCAACAGCCTGCGCGAGAGCTTCGACCTGCACGGCACGCCCATGCGGCTGACCGTCAAGGCCGGCAGCGCCAATCCCTATGCCGAGGGCGGCGCCAAGTCGGGACCGGAGCGGTTCAAGGGCACGGCCAAGACCGCGCCCCGCAAGGTCCGGAAGGCCGAGGCGCTGTCGAATCTGCCCGGCAAGCGCATCGAGCAGCAGAAGGCCGCCAAGTCCAAGGTCAAGGCCTTGGGCGGGCTCAAAGCTGGCTCGGGCAAGAAGGCCGGCACGTCGGTGCCCGTCGGCAAGGGCGCGCGTGGCGGCGCCCGTCAGGTGTCCCGCTCGGGCCGGGTCCGGACGGGCCAGAAGAGCGGCTCGCGCCGCTGACGATCATGCCTGGCGGCGCTCGCGCCATTCCGGGAAGCTGACCCTCAGCGGGGGAACTGCATCGGGACGGACGAGGTCGAGGATCAGGGGCGCGATCTCTGACGGCGGGGTGACCTCGGCCGGATCCTCGCCGGGATAGGCCTGGGCCCTCATCTGGGTGCGCAGGCGGCCGGGATCGAGGATGGCGACGCGGATCGGGGTGTTCTCGATCTCGTCGGCCCAGGCGGCCATCAGGGCCTCGGCGCCCGCCTTGGTCGCGGCGTAGGCGCCCCAGAAGGCCTTGGGCGCGCGGGCGACGCTGGTGGTCAGATGCACCACCCGCCCGGCGCAGCAGGGCCTCCAGCGAGCGGATCAGGCGGTAGACCCCGGTGAAGTTGGTGCGCTCGATCTTGGCGAAGCCGCGCGGCTCGGCGTGGCTGACCGGGGTCAGGCCCGCGGCGCCCAGGGTGGCGGCGGTGTGGACCCAGATATCCAGCCGCCCGAACCGCTCATGGATGGCTCCGCCCAGCCGGTCGATGCCGCCGCCGTCCACGATGTCGAAGGGGACCAGGGTGGCGTGCCGGCCGCTGGCCGCGAGGACGGCGTCGTCGAGCTCCTCCAGCGCGCCCTGGGTGCGGGCGGCGGCGACCACCTGAGCCCCGGCCTTGGCCAGGGCCAGGGCGGCCTCATAACCGATGCCGCGCGAGGCGCCGGTCACCAGGGCGATGCGGCCGGAGAGGGGAAGGTCGGGGGAGGGGGCGTCCGTCATGGCGCGGCTGATAGCGCGCCCAAGCCGTCAGACATAGCCCGGGGCGGGCTGCCACAGGCTGAAGCTGACGCCCTGGTCGTCCTCGACGACCCCATGCTTGCCGCTGTCGCTCTCAGACGGCACGGCCGCCTTGCCGCCGAGCTCCTCGACGCGGGCGCAGGTCGCGGCGATGTCGGCGACGCGGAAATACAGGGCGGTGAAATCATTGCGCTCGCCCTTGACGATGCCGAAGGCCGGCTCGCCCTGTTCGCCGGAGCCGGCGACGTGGGCGTAGGTCGGCTTGGACGAGTCGTCGTTGAAGGCCCAGCCGAACAGGGCCCCGTAGAAGGCGCGCGCCTTGTCGATGTCCGGGGTCAAGCGCTCACCAAGAGCGAAAGTTGCTTCTGGACGACCTCCTCTCCGCCCTGCTCGATTTCCCGATCCAGCAGGCGGGTGGGGTAGTCGCCGGTGAAGTAGTGGTCGGTGTACTGGGGCCGGTCCGGGTCGCGCGGCCCGGCGCCCACCGCGCCGTAGAGGCCGTCGACCGAGAGGAAGCCGAGGCTGTCGACCTCAAGCATCGCCTGCATGTCCTCGAGCGAGTGGTTGGCGGCCAGGAGCTGCTCGCGTTCCGGCATGTCGATGCCGTAGAAGTCCGGATACAGGATCGGCGGCGAGGCCGACCGCAGGTGGACCTCGGCGGCCCCGGCGG
>CAXBPJ010000053.1:0-7791 GCA_963977325.1 uncultured Brevundimonas sp.
CCCCCTGGCGGGTCCGGCGGAGCGCATGGCGCCCTGGTGGACCTACGTCACGCCCTTCGCCGCCGTCACGGTCAGCTACGGCCTCGGCACGGCCTGGGTGCTCGGCCTGCGCCGCCCCGCCGTCTGGCTAATCGGGATCGTCGTCGCCGCCCTGGTCGGGTTGGAACTCGGTCCCGACGATATGTTCTCGCGCGCTCTCCAATGGCTTGGTATCGGACCCGTCGGCCTGGACCACCTGGTCACCGGCGGGCTCGAGCGGCTCGACGTCGAACTCACCCTTCCCGACGGCAGCCGCGTCATCGCTTGGTCGCGCCTCCCGAAATTCCAGGACTGGATCCTCGCCCTGCTGTTCTGGGCCGCCGTCACCTTCTCGGCGGTGACCGTCGCCCTGCTGCGGCCGAGGGACGTCTGATCATGAACGCCGTCGAGTCCCTCCTCAACAACACCCTGCACAGCCACCTGGCCTGGGCCGGTCCGCTGCTGGGCCTGCTGACCTTCGGGGAATCGCTGGCCTTCGTCGGCGCCGTCGTGCCTGCGACGGCCGTGATGGTGGTGGCTGGAGGCCTCTGCGCAGGGGGCGTCATCGACCCGGTGTCCATCGTGGTCTGGTGCCTGATCGGAGCAATCGCGGGCGATGCCGTCTCGTACTGGCTCGGGCGACGGGTGGGTCCGGTCGCCTTTCGCCACCGCTGGCTTCGACCCCAGCGCCGGCAGGTGGCGCGCACCCGGCTGTTTTTCAGGACAAGCCAGCTACCTATGCTGCTGCTTTACCGATTTACCGGGCCAGTGAGGGCTTTTGTCCCGCTGATCGCCGGCATGACCTCGATGACGTCGCGCCGATTTCAGGCGCTGAACGTCATTTCGGCGCTGGTTTGGGTGCCGCTCATGCTCGCGCCAGGGTATCTCGCGGCGACGGGTCTCAAGCTTGGCGCGGGCGTCATGGCCGGCGCCGTATGAATATTCGTCGAGGCGTCTAGGGCAGCAGCTCCACATCCCAGTAGAGGTAGTCCAGCCAGCTCTGGTGGAGATAGTGCGGCGGGAAGCGGCGGCCGGCTTCCTGGAGCTGCCAGCTGTTGGGGCGGTGGGGGCTGCGGCGGATTGGCATGGCGGCCTGGCGCGGGGTGCGGCCGCCCTTCCTGAGATTGCAGGGCGCGCAGGCGGCGACGATGTTCTCCCAGCTGGTGCGCCCGCCCTGTGAGCGCGGCAGGACGTGGTCGAAGGTCAGGTCCTGGCCCGAGCCGCAGTACTGGCAGGCGAAACCGTCGCGCAGGAAGACGTTGAAGCGGGTGAAGGCCGGCGCCCGGTCCTGGTCGATATAGGACTTTAGCGACACCACACTGGGCAGCGCCAGTTCGATCGAGGGCGACCGCACCACGCGGTCATAGGAGGAGACCACGTCCACCCGGTCCTGGAACACGGCCTTGACCGCCTCCTGCCACGGCCAGATCGACAGGGGGTAATAGCTGAGCGGCCGAAAGTCGGCGTTCAGCACCAGGGCGGGGTGACCGGACGGCGGGCGGGTCAGGACCTGCATCAGGCCCCTCCCGGCGCGGGTCGGAGGGCGGGGGCGGCGACGGAACTGAAGACACGTCTCCTTTCCGGTCAGAGACGTGACGGTAGCGCTGATTCTGTCGCTTGGCGATGACCGGGGCGTGGCGCCCGCGTGACACCCGCGCTAGGTTTCGCCCATGTCCGACGCCTTGTTCTTCGGCGCCTGCGCCCTGATCGCCGCCGCCGTCATCGCCCTGTCCCTGGTCTGGCCGGCGGGGGATGCGGGCAAGGGGCCGTCGGAACGGCCCACCGCCTCGGCCCCCGCCAACCCCGCCGAGATCAGCGCATCGTCGGGATGACGAAGGAGCTGTCGGCGTGCTCCAGCGCGCTGTCGGGCCAGCGGGCGGTGACGGTCTTGGTCTTGGTCCAGAAACGGACGCCTTCCATGCCGTGCTGGTTGGTGTCGCCGAAGGCTGAACGCTTCCAGCCGCCGAAGGTGTGATAGGCGACCGGCACCGGGATCGGCACATTGATGCCGACCATGCCGACGTTGACCCGAGCGGCGAAGTCGCGGGCGGCGCGGCCGTTTTGGGTGAAGATGGCGACGCCGTTGCCATACTGGTGCCTCGAGGGCAGGGCCAAGGCCTCCTCGAAGCTCTCGGCGCGGACGATTTGCAGCACGGGTCCGAAGATCTCCTCCTGATAGGAAGCCATTTCCGGCTTCACGTGATCGAACAGCGACGGGCCGATGAAATATCCCTTCTCGTGGCCCTGCAGGCTGAAGTCGCGGCCTTCGACGACCAGTTCGGCCCCGTCCTGAACGCCGCGCTCGATCCAGCCGGCGACCCGCTCGCGGTGCTGGGCGGTGACGACCGGGCCATAGTGGGCCTCGGCGTCGGTCGAAACGCCGACGCGCAGGGACGGGATCTCGGCCTCCATCCGCTCGCGCAGGACGTCGGCGGTCTGCTTGCCGACCGGCACCACGACCGGCAGGGCCATGCAGCGCTCGCCCGCACTTCCGAAAGCGGCGCCGGACAGGTCCTTGATCACCTGATCCATGTCGGCGTCGGGAAGGACGATGCCGTGGTTCTTGGCCCCGCCCATGGCCTGGACCCGCTTATGGTTGGCCGCGCCGGTCTGATAGACATAGTGGGCGATGTCGGACGAGCCGACGAAGCTGACCGCGTGGATCAGCGGATGGGTCAGGATGGCGTCCACCGCCGTCTTGTCGCCGTGGACGACGTTGAGCACGCCCGACGGCTCATCGCCTATCAGTTCGGCCAGACGCACCGGCACCGACGGATCGCGCTCCGACGGTTTCAGGATGAAGGTGTTGCCCACCGCGATGGCCACGCCGAACATCCACATCGGGATCATGGCCGGGAAGTTGAACGGGGTGATGCCCGCCACCACACCCAGCGGCTGGCGCATGGAATAGACGTCGATGCCGGGGCCGGCGCCCCAGGTGTATTCGCCCTTCAGCGCATGCGGGATGCCGCAGGCGAACTCGATCACCTCAAGGCCGCGCTGGATGTCGCCCTTGGAGTCGGCGATGACCTTGCCGTGCTCGCTGGATAGCAGCTCGGCCAGCTCGTCCATGTTCGCCTCGACCAGGCGCTTGAATTCGAACAGAACCCGGGCGCGGCGCTGGGGGTTGGTCGAGGACCAGCCCTCGAAGGCGTTCTGCGCGGCCTGGACGGCGCGATCGACCTCGCTCTCGGTCGCCAGTTGGACGCGGGCCTGCACCTCACCGGTGTTCGGATCGAAGACGTTCGAGAACCGGCCGGAGCCGCCTTCGAAACGCTTGCCGTCGATGAAGTGGTGGATGTCGCGCATGGAGGCTTCCTCGCCATGTTTGGGATTGCGCGCGGTTTAGCGGGGGACGCGGCCCGGGGCCAGAGCCCGGCGCCTCACAGGGCGTTGACCACCTTGACCATGCGCCCGGCGCCGCGGCGCGACACCACCGTGTTGTCCCCCGTACGGCGAAAGGCGAGATCGACCGTCTCGCCCGCCATGTCGAGCCGGCTCAGGTTCAGATGCTCGATGCCGGGCGGCAGGATCGGGTCGTCGACCGTCACCACCTTGTCGACCGCGTCGATGCTCAGGCCCAACGCCGCCTGCAGCATTTGGAACACCGAACCGGCGGCCCAGGCTTGGGGCATGCAGGCCACCGGATAGGCGATCGGCGGCTCACCGGGCTCGCGTTCGAAGCCGCAGAACAGCTCGGGCAGGCGCAGATCGAAGTGGCTGGCGGCCGAATAGATTTCGTGCAGCAGCATGGCCACCGCCGCGCGCTCGCCGTAGCGGGCCATGCCGGCTACCGCGATGGCGGTGTCGTGCGGCCAGACCGAGCCGTTGTGGTAGCTCATGGGATTGAACCGGGCCTGACCGTGCGCGAGCGTTCTGAGCCCCCACCCGCTGCGGAATTCGGCGCTCAGAAGGCGCTGGATCACGCGGCGCGCGCGCTCCAGTGACGGCAAACCGGTGAACAGCAGATGGCCGGCGTTCGATCCGATGGCGCGGCAGGGCTCGCCGTCGCCGTCCAGCGCGATGGCGTAAAACCCCTCGTCCTCCATCCAGAACCTGCTTTCGACCAGGGCCCGGACCCGCTTGGCCCGGGCCTGATAGGCGGCGGGCGTGTCCTCGCCGATCAGGCGCGACAGATCGGCCATGGCTCGCCAGGCGGCGAAGGCGTAGCCTTGGACCTCCAGCAGCGTGATCGGGCCCTTGGGGAACCGCCCATCGGCGTGGAAGATGGAGTCCTCGGAATCCTTCCACCCCTGGTTGGACAGGCCGGTGTCGGCGGCGCGCTGATAGGCGATGAGCCCTTCGCCCGTCGGGTCGCCATGGTCGGCCATCCAGGCGGCGGCGGCCTTCAGATTGGGCCAGATGGCCCGGATGGTCTCGAGATCGCCGGTGCGGCGGGCGTAGGCTCCGGCCAGGGCCACGAACAGACAGGTGGTGTCGACCCCGCCGTAATACAGGCCGAAAGGCACCTCCCCCAGACGCGACATCTCGCCCTGGCGGGTCTCGTGCATGATCTTGCCGGGCTGGGAGTCCTGGAAGGCCGAGGTCTCGGTCGCCTGACGCGCGGCGAGATAGGTTAGCACCCCCTTGGCCAGGGAGGGGTCGAGCCACAGCATCTGCCAGGCGGTGATGATCCCGTCGCGTCCGAACGGCGTCGAGAACCAGGGGACGCCGGCATAGGGATAGGGGCCGGTCGGCAGGTCGGTGGTCAGCAGGGCCACATCGGCTCGAGACTGGTCCAGCCACAGATTGAAGCGCGGACTGCGCGGCCCCCTCAGCGAGGCGCCCCGACGACGGCGGGCGCGCATGGCCAGGCGCGCATCGACGGCGCAGCGGCGGAAGCGATCTTCGCCCGGCGTATCGTCGGGGGCGATCCCGCACTCGACATAGAGGTCCTCGCGCCGACCAGGAGGAAGGGTGAAGACGAACTCCGCCCGCGACCCGCTCAATCGGGAGGGCGGCTCGGAAAAGGCCAGGCAGCTGGTCCGCCGGACGCCGTCCAGGCCGTCATAGGCGAAGGTGACGCGCCGCCCGTCGGTAATCGGCGCGTCGATCTGACCGTGCCGGGCGCGGGGCGTGCCGCGCACCTGAAAGATGTCGTGAAAATCCGCGCCGAAATCGAAGGCCAGCGGCAGCCAGACCTCCTCGATGCCGTGGTTCGAGATGCGGATACGCTCGAACAGCCGTCGGTTGCGGATGAAGCGCCGCCGCTCGATGTGCAGCACCCCGCCTGGCGTCGACCGCCTGCCCATCGGCGGCAGCGGCCGGTTGGTCGAGTGGCAGATGAAGAAGACGTTGTCCTTGCTGATCCCGGCGCTCAGCCGCGAGGGTCTCTGGCGGCCCACGGTCATGACCCAGCGCGACAGCATGCGGGTGTCCTGGTCGAACAGGCCGTCCGCCCCACCGTTCATGTCGCCGAAGTCGTCGGACACCGCGAAGGCGTCGGCGTCCTTCAGCGCCATGAGGCGGGTGGTCGGCTCGGGCTCGCCGGTTGCGGCGTCGGTGGTCTCCGTCGCCGTCGTCTTCACCGCATAGGCGTCGTCCATGTGGCCTCCGCTGATCGCATCGCCGCGACCCTGATCAGAGCATGCGAACGCACGATGGCGCCCAGATGTTCAGGGCAAGACGCTGATCGGCCTCAGGCGATGGCGGCGAAACTGCGATTCTCAGGCGGGCGCAGGCGGGTGACCACGTCCGGCAGCGCCTCCTCAGCGAAGGGCCGCTTGGCCAGCAAGTCGCCGTAGACGTCAAGATAGCGCCGCGCCATGGCGGTGGCCGAATAGCGCAAGTCGAACCGCGCCCGGATCGCCGCCCGGTCCAGCAGATGCGCGCGTCCGGCCGCCGCCACCGCCTGTTCGATGGTGTCCACCAGATAGCCGGTGTGGCCATCGTCGATCACCTCGGTGGTCGAGCCGCAGCGGAAGGCCACCACCGGCGTGCCGCAGGCCATGGCCTCGATCATCACCAGGCCGAAGGGTTCGGGCCAGTCGATGGGAAACAGCAACGCCTCGGCCCCGCCCAGGAACGCCGACTTCTGGTGGTCGGCGATCTCGCCGATGAATTCGACCAGCGGATTGGCGTCGATCATCGGCTTGATGACCGTCTCCCAGTAAATCTTGTCAGCCGCATCGACCTTGGCCGCCATCTTCAGCGGCTTGTTCAGGGCGGTGGCGATGTGGATGGCGCGATCCGGACGCTTCTCCGGCGAGATGCGGCCAAGGAAGGCGAGATAGCCCTTGGAGTCCGGCGCGAAGCGATAAAGTTCGCCCGGCATTCCGTGATGAACCGTGGCCTTCCAGTTGGCGAAGGGCAGCGGCCGTCGCTGGTCGTCGGAGATCGACACCAGGCCGAACTCGGGCCAGCGCTCGTAAACACCGGCGAGATCTTTCAGGTCGAGGCGTCCGTGCAGCGTCGTGACCGTGCGATCCGCGCAGCGCTGGAACAGCGGGAAGTGCACCATGTCGGTGTGAAAATGGATGATGTCGAAGTCATCAGCCCGCACCAACACCTCGTGGAGCATGGTCAGGTGGGCGGCCAGGTCCGACTTCAGGGGCGCGGGATCCAGGCGAATGGCCTGGTCCCGAACAGGGATCAGGCGTGCGCGCGTCTCGGCGTCAGCGCTGGAAAACAGGGTCACATCGTGGCCGAGCTCGACCAGAGCGTCGGTCAGATGGGCGACGACCCGCTCGGTGCCGCCGTAAAGCTTGGGCGGAACGGCTTCGTACAGAGGGGCGACCTGGGCGATTTTCATGGGACAGCGCTCCGACACGGCGGGGTTGCGGCCGGTCTACCCGCGTCAATCTTTTCGCAGGCGCGAAGTTCCCGGATCGGCGATATTTTTCAGGGGGTTTCACCAGCGTTTCATGATCACCGTCCCTCAGCAATGATCCAAACGCCTCCTTTGCCCGTTGTGCTGCCGCTAGATGGAGGTGCGGGTGGCCAAGGGCGAGCTGAAAACCTATCAGGCCAAGCGCAGGTTCGACCTGACGCCTGAGCCAAAGGGGGCCAAGGGCAAGGCCCGCAAGGGCGCTCTGACCTATCTGATCCAGCGCCACGCGGCGACGCGGCTGCATTACGACTTTCGCATCGAGATCGACGGGGTGCTGAAGTCCTGGGCGGTGACCAAGGCGCCGTCGCGCGATCCGGCGGTGAAGCGTCTAGCGGTGGAGGTGGAGGACCACCCGCTGGATTACGGGACGTTCGAGGGGACCATCCCGTCGGGCAACTATGGCGCGGGGACAGTCCAGCTGTGGGACCGGGGGACGTGGCGGCCGCAGTCGCCGGACACGCTGACCAAGGACTGGGCGCGCGGCTCGATCAAGATGTGTCTCGAGGGCGAGCGGCTACAGGGCGGCTGGGCGCTGGTTCGGCTGAAGTCCGATCGCGGCAAGCCGTCCAAGCGGAACAACTGGCTGCTGATCAAGGAGAAGGACGAGCATGCTGTGCCCGGTGAGGGCGACGCGAACATGGAGATCGACGCCTCGGTAGCGTCGGGTCTGAGTCTGGCGGAGATCGCCGAGGGCAAGAAACAGTGGACCTCGTCCAAACCGGTGGCGCGCAAGGGCCCGGCCAAGCCGAAGCCAAGCAAGGCCGAGGCCTCGGTGGCGAAACCGCACGCCTTCCTGCCGATCCAGCTGTGCAAGGTCGCTGACCATCCGCCGGGCGGGGCGGGCTGGGCGCATGAGATCAAGTTCGACGGCTACCGGATCCAGGTCTCGGTCGGCGGCGGCAAGGCGCGGCTGTTCACCCGGCGCGGCCATGACTGGTCCGACC
>CAXBPJ010000054.1:0-7741 GCA_963977325.1 uncultured Brevundimonas sp.
CGCCGCACAGGGCGTGAAGCAGAGCATCCAGCACGCCCGTCTGGAGGTCGTGCAGGACGCCGGGAAAGACGTCGTCGCCGCCCGGCGTGCGATATGTGCGTGGAATGCCCAGCGAAATCCGCGGCGTGCCAGCCGGTAACGCGACGAGATCCTGGTCCTCAGGCCGGGGATCGATGCGCGGCGTCTGGCGCTCTAGTTCCAGCTTCTGAAGCGCCTCTTTTAGCGCGCGCGCCGCAGCCTGGGCCGTGGCGTCTTCGGACGCACCGACCTGGAAGCGGTAGGGGGTGGGGTCGGCGGAGTCCGCCTTCTTGGTCTCCGGCACCGGCAGGTCGTAGAGCTCGACCACAAGGAAGGCCCCGAGCGCGGACTGCAACGCCGCGGAGACGCCTTCGATCAGATCGTAGGCGAAGGCGTCGGCCTCGGCCTTCAGCGGCCATACCGCATAGACGGGACTGGCGGTGGCGACGCCCATGGCCGCGCTGGTCGTGCGGCTGCGGCGCCGGCGATGGATGACCACGAAGGGCAGGGGACGATCGACGTGGATGCGCCCGCCCTGGGGCAATTTGCGCCGGGCAAGCTTGCCCGCCGTGATCCGCGCGGTCAGGTCGGCGATGAATCCGGCCTCGTTCGTCGAGGCGTCGGCGGTCACGGCGCGCGCCCTTCGACCAGACCGGTCAGCACGGCGACGGAGTCCCGGATCAGACGACGCATGGCGGCGAGTTCGGCCGGGTCGGGTTCTCCCGTCCATTCGTCCATGAAGAACTTCTTGAACTCGAAGGCGATGGCGCAGCCTTGCTTCGGGTGGCGGTCGTGGACGAAGCGGGTCCATTCGCCCTTGCCCTGAAACGCCAAGTTCTCAGCCACCGAAAGCCGGCGGCCGTTGAAGTCGTAGTCGGCGAGGAAGGCGAGATAAGGATCGACGACGGGCGCCCACCGCTCGCGCGGCATGGAGAAGGTGCCGATGTTAATGTCCGGAGCCTTCTCGACCGGCCTCGGCGCGGCGTCGGCGCCGTCGCGGCGATGGTTGTAGCTGTGGACATCGAGGACGACGAAGGCGGGGAAATCCTCGGCCATCTGATCGATGAGCCGGCCCAGTTCGGCATAGGCGCGACGATGGTAGTCGCGAGAGGCCTCGACCTCGGCTGGGGTCAGAACCGAGCGCCATACCTCCAGCCCCCAGCACTGGTCCGGCGTCTGGTAGACGGCGGTGTCGAGCGGCCGGTTGAGATCGACCTCGAACCGCGAGCGGTGGGCGATGAAACGGTTCGGCGCGTCCTGGATAGCGTGGCCGGTGAAGGGATCCTCCTCGCGCAGTCGCCCGGCCTCATCCAGCGCGAAGCGGTCGGCGAGGGCGGGGCGCACGGCGTGACCGTCGTGGATGGCGGTGGCCAGCACCGGTCCGTCGCCCCGCGCGAGGGTCCACCAGGGCGCCGAAGAGGCGAGGGGATCGTTCGGCATCCGATCCGAACGCGCCGGCTTACGGTCAAGTTCACCGAAAGGTCGGAGCCCTAGCGGCCCAGAGCCCGCGAGGCGCGCTCCAGCAGGTCGGCCGGGTCTTCGCCGGGTCGCAGATCGGCGCAGCCGATCTCGAACTCGACAACAAAAGGAGGCCTATCCTGGCCGGCGTCGAAGGCGGTGCAGCCGATCACCGCCGCGATCCGCTGGGCCGCCAGACGCGCGGCGGGACCGGGTGTCGCGGGCAGGGCCAGGGCGAACACCTCCGGCGCCAGCCGCGCGGCGGTGTCCTCGGCCCGGACCAGACGCGACAGCATGGAGCCAATCTGCGGCATGGCGCGATCCAGCCAGCCGTCCTGACGCGCCTGATTGACCGCCTCCGTCGGGGCGACCCGCAGGATACAGGCGGAGAGCGCCCTGCGTCGCGCGCGTGCGCCCTCGGCCACACGCGCCAGATGGGCCGCGAACACCTCTCGCGTGACCAGACCGGTTGCGGCGTCCGTCAGGCTGGAGCCGCGCACCGACTCGAGAGCCCTGCGGATCGCCTGATGCCGGCGATAGGTGCGGGCCAACGCCATGATCCGATCGGCGGTTTCGTCTTCCGGCGTATCGGCCGAGGCGACATCGGCCATGCCTTTATTGTAGATTTCTCCGAGGTTTATCTCTCCCTGCTGACGCAAATATAGAACCAGCGGGATGTGATAGAGGCGGGTGTTGCGCTTCATCCCGGCCGCGATGGACAGGGCAGGGGCGTGATCCGCGCCGCCCCACAGAACCGCCGCGTCGAAGGCGCTCTCATGCAGGAAGTCGAAGGCGGTGTAGGGGGTCGGGGCCGCCACCGTCTCCGCGCCGCGTTCGGATAGAGCGTTGGACAGCGCCAGGAAACGGCGATCCGCCTGGCCGGCCACCAGAATCCGTGGCGGCGAGGCGCTCTCCTCGATCACCAGGTCGGCCTCCCCGTGATCCGCGAAGGTCTGTTTGCGCAGATCGAACTCTTCTTCCGCGACCGCAGCCCGGATCAGCTGCTCGAGGCGCAGGGCCAGTTGCGCGGGGTGGACGGGGTCCGCCATGCGGCTGTCGAGACCCTCGATCGCACCGTCTCCGACACCCACCACGGCGATCCTGCGCGGGGCCGCCGCCTCGCGAAGGGTTACGGCGGCCAGGTCGGCCGGAGCGCCTCGAGTGTCGATGACAACGGCTTCGATCTGTCCGTCGGCCAGGGCCGCCGCCGCCGCGCCGGACGAGCGCGCGGTGATGCTGCGCCAGCCCAAGGCGTCCAGCCCGATCGACAGTGGCTCGACCACGGCGTCGGTCGCGGCCAGGAGCAGCACGCGCGCCTGTCGTTCCAATGCCGAATCCCCTCGTCCCGCCGTCATCCGGTCCCAGCTATATCGACAGGCGTGTGAGAGCGAAACCGCGACGCCGCTTTCGAGCGGGGACAAGCTGGATTAGGGTCGCCGACCCGACAACGGAGCGAGCGCTGTTCGTTGAGCCGAGACGCCGTCGACTACACATCCCTGGCCTTCTGGACCCGACTGGCGGGTCGCGCCTTCGCGCGCAGCTGGGGCCGGGACGTGATGCTCTACACCGGCGGGGTGTCGTTTTTCGCGCTGCTGGCGGTGTTTCCCGCGATCGCCATCCTGATCGGCTTCTATAAGGTGGTGCTTACCACCGGCCAGGCGACGACCCAGGCGGCGGCCCTGGCCGAGGCGCTGCCTTATGCGGCGCGGACGGTGTTCGAGGGGGAGGTGACCCGCCTGACGACCGCCTCGGCGCGCAGCATTTCGGCCCAGAGCGCGGTCGCCTTGGTCATCGGCGCCTATGCCGCGCATAGGGGATTCAAGGCCTTGCTGGCCGGTCTGAATCTGATTCATGACGAGAAGGAGCCGCATGGCTTCTTCAAATTCAATCTGCTGGCCTTCTTTGTCGCCCTGTTCGCATTCGGCCTGTTCACCCTGGTGTCGGGCGCCGTGGTCACCGCGAGGCTTATGGAGCACGCGGGCCCCGGAGGATCTAGCGGCGGCCTGCACTGGGATCAGCTGTGGCCGCCTCTTGGCCTCGCCTTCGGCCTGACGTGTCTTTACCGATACGCCATGTCCCACTGCGAACGTGTCGCCTGGCTGCCCGCCATCGCGGGCGGTCTGGTGGCCACGGCCATGTCTATGGTCTTCTCGTGGCTTTGCGCCATCTATGTCGAGCAGATCGTCCATCTGGGCGCGACTTACGGCTCAGTCGGCGCCGTGGTGATCCTGCTGATCTGGCTGTCGTGGAACGTCAACGCCGTCTTCTACGGCGGCGCCTTCACCACGGAACTGGAAATCCTCGCGCGCCGCGAGGCCGAGCGAAAGGCCGCTCTGGCCCGGGCCGATCGCGGCGTCGAACCGGCCGAAGTCGTCAGTCTGTCTTCCCGCCGGTCCGCACGGTGATGGTGAGGACGCCGTCTGTCTCAGCCATGCCGACGACCTCGGCTCCCAGCTGAGCCGCCAGATGCGGCGCGTCGATTCGCGCCATCGGGTCTGTGGCCAGCAGGATGACGGTGTCTCCCGGTCGGGCCGACGCCAGAGCCTTGCGCAGACGCAGGGTCGGGACCGGGCAGCGGTGCCCCCGAGCATCCACCACCATTCCGCTCATGACGGCGGACCCAGTCGTTCGAGCAGAAGGTCCAGCGCCGCCTCGACCGCCGCCTGGCGGACCTGATCACGGCCGAGGGCGCCGAACCGGCGCTCCACGGTCTCAACCCGATCACCAAGCGCCACGCCACACCACACCAATCCGACGGGCTTATTGGGCGAACCGCCTCCTGGGCCGGCGATTCCGGTGATGGAGATGGCCAGCACGTCCGGGGCGCCGGCGACGGCCCCGCGCGCCATGGCCTCTGCGGTCTCGCGGGAGACCGCGCCGTGCGCCTCGATCACCGCTGCCGGAACGCCGAGCAGCGCCGTCTTGGCCTCGTTCGAATAGGTCACGAAGCCCCGATCGACCACCGAAGACGACCCGGCGATCGCCGTCAGCGCGCCGGCGACCAGACCGCCGGTGCAGCTTTCAGCCGTCCTCAGGCGCAGGCCGCGCGCTGTGGCGCGTCGGATGACGGCTTCGGCGCGATCGATGATCGGGGGTGCGAACATGTCGCCTCTCCAAGTTCCGCGAGTCGGGATAAGGGGAGATCGAGGGGCCGTCCGCGGGGGCGCGGTCCACATCACTGCTCAGCCGAGATCGCCGCATGACCGACGCCGTCGCCGACACCGCCGCGCCCGAGCCTGCCGACGGCCTCACCCGGGGCGATCCCCTGACCCCGGCGCTGTTCGCCCTGGCCATCTTCCTGTCGGCGGCGCTGGTGTTCGCGGTGCAGCCGATGATCACCAAGCTGGTGCTGCCGACGCTCGGCGGCTCGCCCTCGGTCTGGAACACGGCCATGGTGTTCTTCCAGGCGGCGCTGCTGGTGGGCTATCTCTACGCGCACCTTCTGCAACGCCTGCGGTCGATCAAGGCGCAGGTAGGGATCCATCTTGGCCTGCTGCTGCTGGCCGCATCCTTGCTGCCCCTGTCGATCAACGGCGCGCTCGGCGATCCGAACCCGGCACAGCCCGTCGTGTGGCTCCTGAGCACCCTGGCGATTTCGGTGGGGGCGCCGTTCGCGGTGCTGTCGGCGACCGCGCCCCTGCTTCAGGCCTGGTTCGCGCGGGTGCGGGCCGGCCACCACGACGGGCAGAACCCCTATGTGCTCTACGCCGCCAGCAACCTCGGCAGCTTCCTCGCCCTGATTTCCTATCCGGTGGTGATCGAGCCCCTGATGACGCTCAGCGGCCAGCGTTACGGCTGGACCGGGGGCTACGGGGCCTTCCTCGTTCTGATCGCCGCGCTCGCCTTCGTGGTCTGGCGTCGGCGCGCCGAGGGACTGGCAGAGGCGCCGGCCTTGCCGCGTTCTCCGCCGATCCCCTGGCTGGAAAAGGGTCGGTGGGTTCTGCTGGCGGCCGCGCCGTCCAGCCTGATGCTGGGCGTGACCGCCCACCTGACCACCGACGTGGCCTCGGCCCCGTTCCTGTGGGTCATTCCGCTGGCGCTCTATCTGCTGACCTTTGTCATCGCCTTCCAGTCTCGGCCGTGGATCCCGTTGTGGCTGACGCTGACGATCCAGGCGGCCCTGGTCGCGGCGTGCCTGGGGCTGCTGCCGTTCAAGACAGGCGAGTGGGCGGTGATCTTCGCCATCCACATCGCCACCTTCTTCTTCACGACGCTGATGTGCCACCAGCTGCTGGCGGCGCGGCGTCCGGCGCCGGACCGGCTGACGGAGTTCTATCTGCTGATGTCGCTGGGCGGCGTCGTGGGCGGGGCCTTCACGGCCCTGCTGGCGCCCGTCGTGTTCCAGACCGTGATCGAATATCCCCTGGTCCTGGTGCTCACGGCGCTGTTCCGTCCTTGGGGCAAGGGTCGGGCGACGTCGATCGAGTGGATGTGGCTCGCTCCCGTGGTGGTCATCTGCCTGGGGCCGCCCCTGGCGATCCAGTACGTCCTGCATAACCCCGAGGCGCTGTCGATCATCTCGGTTCAGGACATCGAGATGATCGCGCGCTTCCTCTATGGCGGAGCCGCCATCGCCGCCTTCATGATCCGGGACCGGGCGCTGTTGTTCGCCTGCGCCATCGCCATCGTCACCCTGTCGTCGCATCAGGTCGTCAGCCGATACGACTGGCTGCATACCGAGCGGAGCTTCTTCGGCGTCATGCGCGTCGCCGGCTTCAACCTACACGGGGCCCAGGCGCGCAATCCCGAATTCGCCTGCAGTCCGACGCTCTACTACTCACGAACAGGGCCGATCGGTCAGGTGACCGAGGCCGTGCAGCTTCGGCGTTGGGACAGCACCATTGGGGTGATCGGCCAGGGCTCCGGCGGCATGGCGGCCTATGTGCGGCCGGACGATCGCATGACCTTCTTCGAGATCGATCCGATGGTGGATCGGCTGTCGCGCGACCCCAACTGGTTCAGTTACATCAATGGGTGCGCCCAGGCTCCCGTCGATACGGTCCTCGGCGATGCCCGCCTGACCATCGAGCAACAGCCCGACCGCCAGTATGATCTGCTGCTGATCGACGCCTTTTCCTCTGACGCCATTCCCACGCACCTGCTGACCGTCGAGGCGCTCCAGACCTACCTCGACAAGGTCAAGGAGGACGGGGTGGTGGTGCTGCACCTGTCGAACCGCAACCTGGAAATCACCCAGCCGGTGATCGCCGCGGCGAGAGCGCTCGGCGCGCCGGAGCTCCACCAGTTGTACCCGGAAACCAATGAAGGCGGCGAAATGGCCGACGCCTCGGCCGAGGTGGTGATCCTGTCGCCGACCGAGCAGGGGCTGGCGGAGTTCCGCAGCGATCCGCGCTGGCGCACCATCGGTGACACGGAGGTGCGGCCCTGGACGGATGACTACGTCAATCTGTTCGGCTCGCTGATCCGCGAGGTGCAGATGCGATGACAGGGGAGGACGCCTGGGCTAGGCGTCCCTGCTGACGTCCGGCGGAGTATCCATGGCCTACAGATCCCTGCGCGACTTCATTGACCGGCTGGAGGCGGCGGGGGAACTGGTGCGGGTGTCCGAACCGGTCTCGACCGTGCTGGAGATGACCGAGATCCAGACGCGGCTGCTGCGGAACGGCGGACCGGCGGTGCTGTTCGAGCGGCCGGTGAAGGCGGACGGGACGCCGTCCGACATGCCGGTGCTGGTCAATCTGTTCGGCACGGTGAAGCGGGTGGCCATGGGCGTGACCCTGGAGGGCCGCGAGCGGACCACGGCGGGCGAGCTGCGCGAGGTCGGCGAGCTGCTGGCCTTCCTGCGCAATCCCGAGCCGCCGCGGGGCCTGAAGGACGCCTGGGAGATGCTGCCGCTGGCCCAGACGGTCATGGGCATGCGGCTCAAGACGGTGAAGAAGGCCCCGGTGCAGGAGGTGGTGGAGACCGGCGACCGGATCGATTTGGGATCTCTGCCGATCCAGACCTGCTGGCCGGGCGAGCCGGCGCCGCTGATCACCTGGGGCCTGGTGGTGACCAAGGGGCCGTCGGACGACCGCGAGGACGACTTCAACCTGGGCATCTATCGGATGCAGGTGCTGGGGCGGGACCGGGCCATCATGCGCTGGCTGGCGCACCGGGGCGGGGCCCAGCACTATGCCCGGCACAAGAAGGCCGGAAAGCGCGAGCCTCTGCCGGCGGCGGTGGTGCTGGGGGCCGATCCGGGCACGATCCTGGCGGCGGTGACACCGGTGCCGGACACCCTGTCGGAATACCAGTTCGCGGG
>CAXBPJ010000055.1:0-7725 GCA_963977325.1 uncultured Brevundimonas sp.
GCCGTGTCTCAGTCCCAGTGTGGCTGATCATCCTCTCAGACCAGCTACTGATCGTTGCCTTGGTGGTCCTTTACACCACCAACTAGCTAATCAGACGCGGGCCGCTCCTTTGGCGATAAATCTTTCCCCCGAAGGGCACATTCGGTATTAGACCCAGTTTCCCGAGCTTATTCCGAACCAAAGGGCACGTTCCCACGTGTTACTCACCCGTCCGCCACTAACCCCGAAGGGTCCGTTCGACTTGCATGTGTTAGGCCTGCCGCCAGCGTTCGTTCTGAGCCAGGATCAAACTCTCAGGTTGAGTTGACTTCTGACCTAAGCATGACAGCCCGAAGACCGTCTGGCATTAGTTCTACGTATTCTTGACGAGATCCCACGTTCGTCGATCCGAAGACCGACTACATGGTATTGTCTTCAAGAGACCGCAGAGTGTCAGTGTCGAGATAGTCTCGAGGACTATCGCTAGAACACCGCCGCCTGCGTTTCTCTTTCCAGATCAACGATTTCAAAGACCCGAACCGGAAGCTTTCCGGTCCACCGTTTAGCGCCCGGTGCGGCGGAGGCGGCGATTTAGTCGCCTCGGTTTTCCGTGTCAAGCGGTTCTTTTCGAAGAACCTCTTTTTCCGGAACCGCCCCGGAGAAGAACCCCTGGGCGGCGGGAGCGGCGTCTCTAGAGAGGGCCAAACTCCGTGTCAACCGGGCTTTTCAGCCATCCTGCGATCTTTCGGAGCCAGGCTCCTTGAGGCCGCAAGAAACCGCCGGGGAAACGAAGGGGTTTCCCTCAGATCGGTCCGACGATTCGGTCAAGAGCGCGGAAACTATGTGAACCGGCCCAGGAAATCAAGAGGAAATTTCCTCTCCATCCCCCGTCAGTTCCGAGCGATCCTGAGATCGTCGGCCCCGGCGGCCAGCCCGTTTCCGAGCGAGGCGGCGATATACGGGGGGGCTTTTTCAGCCGCAACCCCAAAGGCGCGGATTTTCCGATTTTCTCACCGAGTCGCGGTCACCGACCGGCAGGCGACGCGCGCCTATATATAGAGAGTAGCTCAGCCCGCCGCGATATAGGATCGGAGGCTCTCGGCCTCGTGCGACGCCTCGGCGATCTGGCACTTGACCACGTCGCCGATCGACACCACCCCACACAGACGCCCGTCACGCATCACCGGCAGGTGACGGATTCGGTGCTCGGTCATCCGCGACATGAGGATCTCGACCCCATCGGCCGGCTGGGCGAACACGACCTGGCCCGTCATCTGACTGGCCACGGACTGGTCCAGGGCCCCCTCCCCGCCCTGGGCCACGGCGCGAACCAGATCCCGTTCGGAGAAGACGCCGACCACCCGATCCGACTCGCACACCACCAGGGCGCCCACGCCCTTGCGGGTCAGCTGCTCGGCTGCGGTCTTGAGCGAGGCGTCGGGTGAGATGGTGAACACCGCGTCGCCCTTTGTCTTGAGGATTTCGGTGACCAGCACGGCGCGTCTCCCATCAATCTGGGCGGCCGGGGGCCCAGATTGCAGGACGCCGGATTCAACCGATGGGTCGCAATTCACCGCCAACCGACACACGCGCCGGCGCTTTGCAATCTGGACCCCGGCCTTCGCCGGGGAGACGGAGGGTATCCAGCCGCCCAGCTCCAGACAGCCCACCGCTGCGGCATCCCAGAGGAGCCATCGGCTGAATCGCCATTGAACCTAGCCGCCGCGACGGGCGAACACTTTCGCGAAAGGCCCGACCAGCAGCCAGCCGACGATCAGGCCGGCGATATGCGCTTCCCAGGCCACCGCGCCGCCGCCGGCGCCGTCCATCAGAGAACCGGCCAGGCCGATGGCGACGTTCAGCACCGTCCACATGACCATCTGGCTGATCACCCGCCGTTCGAACATCGGAGCGAGGCCGCGCCGGCCGACCAGGCGAGTCGAGGCGCCGATCAGGCCGAAGACGGCGCCCGATGCCCCCACCAGGGGAATCTGACTGGCCGGATGCAGGGCCACATACCCCAAGCCGGCGAGAATCCCGCAGATGGCGTAAAATGAAACAAACCCGAGAACACCTGTCCGACGATCGAACAGTCGGGCCACCGCCGTGCCGAAAGCGAGCGCCCCCACCGCATTCATCGCCACGTGGGCCCAGCCGCCGTGCAGCAGCATGGCGCCGATCAGGCCGGTCCAGTCGCCCTGCATCACCCGCGCAGGCACCAGGCCCCAAGCCTGGATGGGGACCATCGGGTCGCCGCCACGCGCCTGAAACCAGTAGAGGGCGGGCATCGACAGAGCCAGCAAAAGCACAGGCCACGGGGCGTTGAAGGCCGGGGCGTCGCGCGGATCGACCGTCGCCTCGCGCCCGGCGGGCGGCGGAACGGCGACCTCGTCGGAGGGGGGCGAATCGGGTTCGGCGGGCAGGTCCCACGGACCCGGTTGACGGCTCATGCAACCCAGATGGGAGAAAAGTCCCACCATCTCAAGCCGATCTTAAGCCGTGGCTGTCACTGACTGGCACGCGGGTTGCTTTCCGACCCGTTGACCCTGTCGGGTTTGGAGCAGACCCCAATGACCAAGACGATCCTTTTCGTCTCCGCCGCCGGCGCCGCCCTGATGGCGACCCCCGCCCTGGCCCAGCCCTCGAGCTCGGGCGACATGGCGCGGTTCCAGGCCGGCTACGGCGCCGCCCGTTATCAGACCGGGGGCGTGACCACCGGCTCGACGCGTGACGAGAACGGCAACCGCCTGATCGTCAACGGCCTGATTCAGTCCGGGGCCAGCGCCTATTCCCAGGCCTCGGGCGGCGCGGCCTCGAGCTACGCCGGCTCGGGCTCGGGCGGCATCGCCGGCTCCACCGCTATCGGCAACAGCCTGAACGTCGTGGTCCAGGGCAACTGGAACACGGTGATCGTCAACTCCCGGCAGACCAACAACGGCGATGTCACCGCCGGCACGTCCCTGAACGGAAAGATCGACCTCGATGACTAAGCTCCTGACCTCGCGTCCGATGCGCCTGCTCGGCGTCGGCGTGGCCGCCGCGGCCCTGCTCAGCGGCTGCGTCTCGACCTCGGCCGGATCCAACGGGCTGTACGCGACGCCGATCGGCAACGCGCCGGTGACGTCGAACGCGACCCCCTATTCCACCGCCCTGTTCTGCCTGGCCGACTACGCCCGCCAGTACGACCTGCCTTCGCCGCGCCTCGCGGTCGGGCGGATCAGCGACTACACCGGCACGGTCTCGGCCGACGGCGGCCGCCAGATCACCCAGGGCGCGTCGCTGATGGCCAACACGGCCCTGGCCAAGGCCGGAGCCCGCATCGTCGAGCGCTACGACACCTCGGTGTCGGAACTGGAGCTGCGCTACGCCAACAACAAGCTGATCGGTGAGGAGACCGTCGATCCGGATGCGCCCCCGTTCCGCCAGATCATGGCCGGCCAGGTCCCGGGCTCGGACTTCTACATCGTCGGCGGCATCACCGAGGCGAATTACAACATCCGCTCGGGTGGCTTCGACGTGGCCGGCGGCGACGGCGAGGATGTCGGCTTCTCCGGCATCGTCCAGGGCCGCACCTTCGTGATGAACATCGCGCTCGACCTGCGCATGGTCCAGACGACCTCGATGGAGGTGGTCGATGTCATCTCCTATCAGAAGCAGATCGTCGGCCGCGAGATCTCGGCGGGCGTGTTCGACTTTCTCAACGGCAATGTCTTCGACATCTCGGCCGGCCAGGGCGGCATGGAGCCGGTCCAGCTGGCGGTGCGCACCCTGGTGGAGCGCGCGGTGCTGGAGATGATGGCCAACCTCTACGGCGCCCCCGGACCCGAGGTCTGCCTGGGCGCCGGCGATCCCCTGAACACGGTCGGAGCGACCGGCGGCTACTACCCCGCCTATCAGAATGTGGAGACCAACAATGGCCAGACCCGCGCCGATCCGAACCGCTGGCACGATAGCCGCGATGGCGCTGTGCGCGGTCGCTACTGAGGCCTCGTCCCAGCCCTGGAACCTGACCGGATCGGGCGGCTTCGGCCGCGCGGCCCCGGCGATCGCGGTGACCAACCGCCAGGTCCAGACCGGCGACGTCCGCATGGACCAGTCGCTGAGCGTGGTCCACGCGACCGGCCATGTGTCGGCCTCGACCAACGCCCAGGGCAATGTCCTGTCCGGCGCGGTCCAGGGCGACGCCATGACCCTGGGCTCGGACCAGGCATCCTCGGGTGATGTCTCGGCCTCGACGGACCTCGCCATCGGCGGCGAGATCCAGGGCGCGGTCAATGTGGTCACCCAGGCCGGGGCCAACCGGCTGGAGGCCGCGGCCTATGACGGCGAGATGGCCGTCGACGCGAGCCAGTCGTCCTCGGGCGACGTGTCGGCGACGACCGACGCCAGCGGTCGCACCTCCCGCCTGCTAGGCGGCGCCTATGTGGCCTCCTCGGCCATGGGCAACACCGCGGCTCTGGGCGGCGATCACGCCTGGGTCGAGGGCTCGGTCGAGCAGCAGCGCTCGGGTCGCACCACCGCCCACGTCCAGGCCGACAATGGCTATGTCCCCGGCTCGGCGCTGTTCACCTCTCAGGCGATCGGCAACGCCGCCTCCTCGGCGGTGACCTATGGCGGCCAGCAGGTGGAGGTCAGCCAGACCACGACCGGGGCCGGAACCTACGCCTCGACGGCCGTGTCGGCGGCCAACGCCTGGGACATCGCCGGCAAGGCCCACGCCGTGGCCAACCAGGCGACCGCGCAGAATCAGGGCGGCTCGCTGGTCGTGGCGTCCGAGCAGTCGAACGCGGCCAATGTGCGCTCCGCCGTGCGGGTCGCCGCCTATGACTTTGGCGCGGCGACGGCCTACGCCAACGGCGCGGGCAACGTCCTGAACGCGATCAACGACGACATCTATCTCAAGATCGACAACGCCCAGGTGAACTCCGGCGGGGTCGAGGTGGTCTCCACCTTCACCGGGCACAACGGCTATGACGTGATGGTCGGGGCCGACGCGGTGGGCAACCAAGTCACCGGCGCGGTCTGCTCGACCTGCCCGGGCGAGCTCTACGCCACCAACGACCAGACCAACTCGGGCAGTATCTCAGCCCAGGCCAACGCCCAGGTCACCGGCGCAGCCCGCTCCATCGTCGGGGGCGCCAATGCCGTCGGCAACGCCGCCACCTTCTACGTCAGCCGCCCCTCGGGGCACTGATCAGCGGTATACGGCGCCCTTGATTCCAAGGGCGCCGGCGATCAGCATGGCGCCATGCGGTCTCGCGTCTTTACAGCGGATTTCCGTCGGAGGGCGGTTGGGGCCACCGTGGGTTCAATCCTTTTGACCGCGTGCGCCTCGCCGTCGCTCAGGTCCTTCACCTATCATCCAGAGCCCCTGGTGGCCGGGGTCGCGCCCTGTCCGGACGGCCTGGAACCGATCGGCGCCCGCGCTTCCGACGGGGTCGAATTGAGCGGCTGCTGGCGTGCGCCGGCGGGCCGGTCATCGTCTTTTTTCCCGGCAACGCCGGCAATATCCGCTCCGAGGCGGAGATGGCGCTCCCGCTGGCGGATCGAGGCCGGGGCCTGCTGGTCGCCTCATGGCGCGGCTTCGGCGACAACCCCGGTCAGCCTTCGGAGGTCGGTCTGTTCGCGGACGGCGCGGCATTCCTGGCCGAGGCGCAGCGTCGGTCGCCGGAAGCGCCCGTCGTCCTGTTCGGTTACTCCACGGGCGCGGCCGTGGCCCTGAACACGGCGCGGCGCGAGGAGGCCCTGCTGGCTGTGGTGACGCTGGGCGCCTTCACCGACATGCCTTCCCTGGCCCCGGGGCTGGCGCGCGGGCTAATGCGCGATCGGTTCGATAACCTGTCCGCCATCGCCGAGGTCCACGCCCCAATTTTTCTTATTCATGCGCGGGATGACGAGGTGGTCCCCTTCGACCACGCCGAGGCGCTCAAGGCGGCTTCGGGCGGACAGGCCACCCTGATCGCCGTCACCCGCGGCGGGCACCGTCTCGATCTGGGAACCCTGACAACCGCCCTCGACCGCATCGAGGCCGAGGCCGCGCGCTAAGGTCTTGAGAATGCCCGGCCGCGACGTCACCTAGGCTCCATGAGCGATCGCGGCACAGGCCAGGCGCCCTCGCGGATCACCGCCGTTCTGGGCCCGACCAACACCGGCAAGACCCATCTGGCGGTCGAGCGGATGCTGGGCCAGGCCTCGGGCATGATCGGCCTGCCGCTGCGTCTCCTGGCGCGCGAGATCTACGACCGGCTGGTCGCCCGACGCGGCGCGGCCGCCGTGGCCCTGATCACCGGCGAGGAGAAGATCGTTCCCGCCCGCCCGGCCTATTTCGTCTGCACGGTCGAGGCCATGCCGCTGGAGCGGTCGGTCGACTTCCTGGCCGTCGACGAGATCCAGCTGGCCGCCGATCCGACGCGCGGCCACGTCTTCACCCACCGGCTGCTGCACGCCCGGGGCCGGTTCGAGACCATGCTGCTGGGCGCCGGGACCATGGCCCCCCTGATCCGCCGCCTGGTCCCCGACGCCGAGATCGTCACCCGCGATCGGCTGTCGGTGCTCAGCTACGCCGGCTCGAAGAAGCTGACCCGCCTGCCGCCGCGCAGCGCCATCGTCGCCTTCTCGACAGACCAGGTCTACGCCATCGCCGAGCTGATCCGTCGCCAGAGAGGCGGGGCCGCCGTGGTCATGGGCTCGCTCAGCCCGCGCACCCGCAACGCCCAGGTGGGCCTTTTCCAGTCCGGCGAGGTAGACTTCCTGGTCGCCACCGACGCCATCGGCATGGGCCTGAACATGGACGTGGACCATGTCGCCTTCGCAGGCTTGCGAAAGTTCGACGGCCGCCGCACCCGCTGGCTCCACGCCCACGAGATCGGCCAGATCGCCGGTCGCGCCGGACGCCACCTGCGTGACGGGACCTTCGGGGTGACGGGCGAATCGGACGAGCTGGATCCCGACCTGATCGAACAGGTGGTCGAGCACCGCTTCGAGCCGGTCGAGGCGGCGGAATGGCGCAACGCCCGCCTCGACTTCGACACCCTGCCCGATCTGCTGCGCTCGCTGGAGCTGGCGCCCGGGGTGGAGGGCCTGCGCCTGACCCAGCCGGCGCTGGACGAACAGCTGCTACGCCGCGCCGCCCAGGATCCCGAGGTCAAGAAGGTGGCCCGTTCGCGCGGCGCCCTGATCCGCCTGTGGGACGCCTGCCAGCTGCCCGACTTCCAGAAGACCACGGCCGACGAACACACCCGGCTGGCGCGCGAGATCTTTCAGGCCCTGACCAGCCGCCGGGGCCGCCTGACCCGCGACTGGTTCGAGCCCCGCTTTAACGACCTCGATCGCGACGACGGCCAGATCGACCAGCTGTCGGCGCGACTGTCGGGCGTGCGCACCCTCTCCTACATCGCCGCGCGCGGCGACTGGCTGGACCAGCCCCAGGAATGGCGCGATCGCACCCGCACCCTGGAGCAGCGGCTGTCGGACGTCCTGCACGAGCGCCTGACCGCCCGCTTCGTGGATCGCCGCACCACCGCCCTGCTGCGCGCGTTGCACCTCGGCGCCGAGACGCCGGACCTGGGCGCCGAGGTCTCCACCGACGGCGAGGTCACGGTCGAAGGCGAGACGGTCGGGCGTCTGGTGGGGCTAAACTTCGCCGCCGAGGCCGCCGGCTCATCCCTGGAGGCCCGCGCCCTGCGCCTCGCCGCTTCGCGCGCGGCCGGACCGGAGATCGCCCGGCGCCTCGGCCGCATCGCCGCC
>CAXBPJ010000056.1:0-7707 GCA_963977325.1 uncultured Brevundimonas sp.
GGGCGAGCGCCTGTCCGGGCCGCCAGGCGGCGACCAGGCCGCTAAAGGTGTCCTGCAGTCCCTGGATATCGTCGGAAATGACCGGCGCGGCGCAGGCGGCGGCGTCGAACAGGCGGTTGGACAGGATGCCGTTCGCCCGCATGTCGGCCCAGTGATCGTTCAGCACGACTGAGCGACGGTACAGGTCGGCAACCTCGGCGTTGGCCATACCCGGGCCGCGAACCAGGGCGTTCGCCGCGAACCGCTCCCACTGGCGGCCATGGATTTCGACCGGCAGCCGTTCCTCGAAAGCTTGGTGGGCGATGCGCCGCTCGACGCCCCGGGAATTCGCCACGAAGACCGCGCCGCGCGACGGAGGTTCCGTCTCGGGCGGATGAAACAGCGCCGGGTCCGTGCACTGAAGCAAGGGCGACACACCAATCCCTGCCGCTGGGCTGATCCGCGCCATTCCCGCCGACAGTCGTTCGGCCAAGGGCGCCGATGCGGCGAAGACGTGATCGTACTCCAGAACCTCGCGCGGTCGCACGGCGTCCGGATGGCTGATCAGCCACATCAGGTTCAAATGCCGCGGAGACGCTCGATAACGCCATCGCCCTCTCAGCATCAGGACGACGTCGTCGATCTCGGGGGAGCCATACCAGTCCAGAGTCCCATCGATCCGCACCCGACACCCCTCGGCGCGGAGGGCCTCGGCCAGGGAGCGGGCGAAATGCCAGTCTCCGGAATTGGCCTCGGGTTCGTTAGCGAAACAGACCTTGAGCGCAATCTTGAGGGGGGATGAGTCCCGCGCCGCCTCGCCAAAGCGGACGCGGAACGGGACGCGCGAGATTACCGGCGTGAGCGCACCCCATCGCGCGCTGAAACGGTTTTCCGCCTCGACATTGACGGCGAGGGACAATGCGCGCTCGCTGGCGACCTCGGCGACCGACGCCTCGACCAAGCCGAAGCCTCGCTCGGTGTGTGCGCTCAATCGCAGGGCCAGATCGGCCGCCATCGGCCCGTCCGCCAGAAGCGCGTCGAACCCTGTAACGGCGCGGAAATCGGCCGCGCGTGCAGCGACTACCTCTTCTGTGGGGGCGACGGCGACGTCAGCGTCGCAGGCCAATCCGCGCGAGCGATCCTGGCCATCGGGCGAGAGCAGGAGCGGCTGCACGCTCGAATGCCCCTCAAGGCCTGCGACCAGCGGCGTGACCCAGCCGGGACGCGGCCGCAGGCCTGGCGCGACGAAAATCAAAATCTCCCCTTTCGCCGCGAGCGCGCCGAGATTGGCGCCCACCGCGGCGCGCATCGGCTGAGGGGCCCGCACCAGGCGCAGCCGTCCAAACCGCCGGGTCCAATCGATGACCAGCGGCAGATCGCGCTCGGTCACCCCGTTGTCGACCAGAACGATCTCGTGATCCACGTCCGCCGGCGAGGTCAGCAAGGCCGCCAGCGTTTCCTGCGCCAGGGTGAAGCGGCCCTGAAGCACCATGACCAGACTGACGGGCGGCGCTGTCGGCCCAGGACCGGTCGGGGACCAGTCCATGCTGCGATTGATTTCGGCCAGCCGGTGGTCCTGGCCGGGATCGGCGGGCCAGCCGAGAGCCGCCACGAGGTCACGGCCATAGAGCCAGTCCATGGCCGGGCCGGCGCCGCCGTCGAAGCGGGCGCTCGACCGCCGATGCAGCCAGGCGCTGAGCGGCAGCATATCCTGAAGGGCGTGCAGATCGGCGTCGTAGGGCTGTCCCAGCCATCGTTCACGACCGCTCGGTTCTATCCGTTTCCACGACCCATACACCGCATCGGCGCCTCCGGACTGTAGCCGCTCAGCCAGCCGGGCCAGATGATCCGGGCGCCAGTGGCTGTCTCTATCCAAAAACGCCACGGCGTCTGTCGTCACCGCGTCGAGCATGGCGTTCAGGGCTCCGGCGCGATCCTCGCCGACATCGACAATGACCAGACTGGTTCGGGCATGGGTCTGGGCCGCGACGACAGCGCCGAGCCGGTTGAACGCCTCGGGCGTAGCGGCCAGGCCCAGCACGGTGATGCTGAGGTCGGACGGGCGGGGAGGGGTGGCCGCGATTGTGGCGTCCTCGACCAGGTGCGGCGCGTGATAGCTGATCCGATGGGGCCTCAGGCCCTCCGGACGTTCCACGGGCGCGGGATCGCCCGGCCCGATATCCCCGTCGATCAGGGCCGCCAGACTGGCCGCGCGATCCCGGCGGGACAGGAAATCGTCAAGAGGCGCGATCCCCGCCAAGCCGTCGTAATGGCGTGTGTACCACTCGGCGTCGAACAGCGGATGCGGCCGGACCGGCTCGCGTCGTGCGCGCTCGGCGTAGTCCAGCAGAGCCGGCCCCGCGCGGCCGCTCGGGATCATGTAGGTGTCGCGATACCAGCCTGGATCGACCCAGGGATGCGGGCTCAGTCCGCCCGCCTCGCCCTCGGCCAGATAATGAGCCAGGTGATCATCCGCCGCCCGGCCCCGCTGCGCGGCGTAGTGTGCGGGATCGAACGGCATGGCCTCAGTGGGATGACATTGCCGGGACCGATCGGCGGCGACCGGATCGATGCGCAGCCAGAGCTTGTCGATCCGGCCTTCCCCCGCGAGATCCAGCGAAACCTGCAAGGTGCTGGGCTCGTCCGGCGCAGTGACCTCGCAACTTCCTGCCGCGATCGGAAGTCGCGGCTGTTGCAGGTCTGTCCCGTCGAAACCGCGAAAAGTGAGCACGATCCGGGCGCGCTCATCGGCCTGGCCTCTCAGCCCGACCGCGATCTTCAGGCGCTCGCCCGGATAGGCGAAGGCGTGGCGGCCGTCATCCGCCGCCTCGACCGTCAGGTTGCGCGCGTCGCGCCATGCGAAACCCTTGCGGCCGAGAGGCGCGGCGAACGCCAGGCTCGACTTCAGGCCCCGCGAGGAAAGAGCGATGAGCGGGCGAGGCGACGGCGAAACGGACGACAGCGGCGCCTCCTGGAGCGAGCGCCCGAACGGCGCGCACCCGCCGCTATAGCCGAGCTCGCGACCGTTGCGCGAGAGCGTCCTTGCGCCTTGGCGCCGCTCGATGGGCGCGGGATAAGGCGGCTGGGCGATTGGGGAGGAAGGCGTGGCGAGAACAGCGGTTGTGGTCCTGGGCATGCATCGCAGCGGCACGTCCGCGCTTGCGGGCATGCTGACGGAGTTGGGCTTAACCCCGCCGTCCGACCCCCTGCCGGCCTCGCCGGGTAACCCCAAGGGCTATTTCGAGCCAGTGTCGACCATCCACGCCAATGGCGCGATGCTGGCGGAGGCCCACAGCAGCTGGTTCGACTTGAAGGGCGTCGATTGGTCCTTCGCCGATGCCGAACGTAGGGCGCGTTGGGTGGAAAGCGCGCGCGCGTCTCTTCGAGCCAGCTTCGGCGACGCCGGCTCTATCGTCCTCAAGGAGCCCCGCATCAACCGCCTGTGGCCCATCTGGCGCGATGCGCTCGAGAGCGAGGGATTTGACATTGTCGGTGTCTTGGCTGGGCGTGACCCAGCCGAGGTGGCGCGCTCGCTCCACACGCGCGACGATTGCGCCCTGGCCTATGGTGGCGCGCTGTGGCTCCGACACACCGTCGCGGCCGAAAAGGCGTCGCGTGGTCACCCCAGGGTGGTGATCGACTACGACGACGTGATCGGCGATTCTCTCTCGATCGCTCGACGACTTGCCGGCCTGGTTTCGAAATCCGCTGAGCCCGGGACGGGTGCTGGATTCATAGACCCTGCCCTGCGGCGTTCGACGCCTGATGCGCAGGCGCCGGACCGTCTGTTCGTCGCCCTGTCGCATGTCCATGGGGCGTTCCGACGGCTGGTCGCCGCTGACAACGACACGAACCGCGCCGGCTTCAGCCAAGCGGCTGCCGAGGCCGAACGCGTGTTCGACGAGAACGAACTTGTGCGTCGCGAACTGATGCGGGTCTGGCCCGATGCAAGCTTGTCCCGCAAGAAGGCGACAAACTGGCGCCGCCGCGCGCGCAAGGCGGAAAAGCGCCTCGCTGAGATTGAGGAGGGGACGTCGTTCGTGGCCAAGGCTCCCCCGGACGGCTATTCCGCCATCCCGGAGGCGGTGGTGGCCCGCGTGCGCGACAGCGGCCTGTTCGATCCCGAGTGGTACCTGTCCCGCTACCCGGACGTCGCAACATCCGGCGTCGATCCCATCCGACACTATCTGGCCGTGGGGGCGGCGCTGGGCCACGATCCCGGCCCGCTGTTCGAGACCGACCTCTATGTGCGCCAGATGGCGGCCGAGGGGCCCAAGCGGTGACGTCCCTGCGCGGCGCCTTCGTGCTGCATCTCCACTATGAGGATCTGGCGCTCGATCTGATCCGGCGGGTGTCGCGCATCGACAATGGGTTCGAAGTCTGGGCCACGGGCGAGGCGGCGGACTCCGACGCCGTGCGGCGCGCGCTTGGGGGGCTGAACCGCCCCGTGACGGTAATCGACACAGCCAACGCCGGACGCGACATCGGCGCCTTCTGCTGCATCCTGCCGATCCTGGCTGACTGCGGCTTCGACGTCATCGCCAAGCTGCACACCAAGGGGGGCGGCTCGGGTTATGGTCGGGAGTGGCGCGACCACATGCTGGATCGGCTGGCGACGCCGGACGCCGCCGAGGCCATTCAGGCGGCCTTCGCCACCGACCCGCGTCTGGGTCTGATCGGCCCGGACCGGCTGCTGAAGCCGGTGTCCGGCCACGTGTTCCGCAATCGGAGCATCCTGTCCGAACTGACCGCGCAGCTCTGGCCAGACGCCGCCCTTCCCGCCGACTGGCCGTTCTTCGCCGGGTCCATGATGTGGATGCGCATGGTGGTGCTGGAGCCGTTGGTTCGCGAAGCCGAGCGCCTTGCCTTCGCGCCGGAAGACGGTGTCCACGACGGCCGGCTGGAGCATTCCGTGGAGCGCGTGCTGGGACTCGCCCCGCTGATGTCCGGGCGAACGATCGGCGTCGTGACACGCGGACGCGGCGTGGTCGCGACCGTCGAGCCGCCTTCCGCCGACCGCGAGCCTCTGATCGAAACCCTCGCGCGACTTCATCAGGCGCGTATCGAGACGCTGGCCGCGCGTCCCGTGACCCCCGCCGAGGCGGCGCTGGCGCTGAGGCGCAATCCGCTGATCGACTATCTCGACGGCGGCGCTCACGATCCCAACCGTCTGACGCATGAGGCCTGGCGACGTGACCGGCGGGCGCAACCGACGCCCTCGTTGCTCGACTGGCCCAAGGGACCGCCGGCCAGTCCGATCACGGATGGTCGCGGCGTCGGGCCCGCCTCGCTCGTCTCGATGCTGCGGGGCGATGAGGCCTCGAAACGGCAGCCGCGCTGGCTGCGCGCCACCGCTCCGGACGCCACGGACCCGGCGACGATTTCGGTCGTCATAGCGCCCGGGGCTGAGGCGCGCGGCGAGGTCGTGGCGCGTTCCCTGATCCGATTGGGACACCATGCGAGTTCGACGACGGATCTGGATAACGACGCTGATCTGAATCTGGTCATCGGTGGCCATTCAGCGCTGAGACCCGCGTCGGGCCCCACACACGCGATCCTGCCGCTGGAGCGATCGCGTCAGGCGGCCTACGCCGAGCTGGATCGCTACGACGTCGCCCTGCTGGACCCGGGCTTGGCCGACCTCTGGAACGGCATCGTCAAGCCGCCGGTCGGCCGCCTGCCCCGCGCGGGGGGAGACACGGACGCCGACATCGACCGGTGGCTCGGGGCGGTGCTGTCTGAGATATCAGACAGACTGAGACGCGAGATGCGTCCCGGACCGCGCATCCGCATCATCGCGCGACCCGGGGCGGGCGGCTGGCCGCGCAGTTCGGCCTATCTGCGTCTGCTGGCGCCGCTGTCGCTGAACATGGACGCGCTCCCCTTCTTCGCCCCACCGGAGGCGCCGATCTCGCCGGGCGAGGTCGTCATTGTGCAGCGGGACGCCCTGCCGGACGTGGCGGCGGCCGACGATCTTCTGAGCCGTGTTGAGGACGCCGGGGCGAGCCTCATCTTCGACGTGGACGACGCCCTGCATCTGATCGACGCGACCCATCCCGACCACGCCGCCTTCGCCCCGAGGCTGGCCGCGATGGACCGTGTGGCTCGATCGGCCCGGGCGATCTGGTGCGCCACGGAACCGCTGGCCGCCCATTACCGTGGCTTCGCTCCGACGGTGCGGGTGGTCGAAAACCGCCTCGACGCTCGCCTGTGGCGCGCGGCCCTGGCCAGACGCCCGGCGGATTCTGTCAAGGAGGGGCCGATCCGCCTGCTCTATATGGGCACCACGACGCACGACTCCGACCTGGCGCCTCTGTTCGCGGCGCTGGACACCGCTGAGCGATCGCGGCCCGGCCGCTTCGCCCTGACCCTCGTGGGCGGACAGCGGGAGACCGAGCCTCGTCCCTGGCTGCGCGTGCTCAACCCTCCGTCGTCCCAGCGCGCCTATCCGCGCTTCGTGCGCTGGCTTGGTCGTCAGCTCGCGGCGGACGGCGAGCCCTTCGAGGCCGGACTGGCGCCGCTCGCCGACACCCCGTTCAACGCCGGTAAGTCCGACCTCAAGATCCTCGATTATGCCGCGCTGGGCGTCGCGCCCGTGGTCGAGGCGGTCGGGCCCTATCGACCTCACACCGGCGCCGAGCATCTTCTGTCTGTGCCGGCGGGCGACTGGTTGGCCGGCTTCGAGCGCCTTTGGGAGGAGCGGCAGCGACTCCCCTTCATTTCACACGCGGCCCGCGCTTGGCTCTCGCAGAAACGGCTGACGCAACCGTTACCACCCTACCCAGAATTGGGCGCCGAAAAGGCCGGGAATGTGACGCGCGTGTGAGGGAGGTCGCCAAGCGCGTTCCGGATGGCGGAGCGGTCCGCCTTGTGACCATGGATCGGCCAGACGATCTGTTGTCGTCTTGAAATTCGATGTAGAAACAATAAAATAGACGGAAGCCCCGCCCACGCCTGCGCGAGAGGCGCGCCACAACCCAACCGAAAGGTGCTGCGCAACCACTGCTCGCAGACTCCTGGTCGCAAGGAATGGGGCGCGAAAGCGACTTTCGATTGACGGGGCGCGGTTTTCCTTTAAACACGCCGACAGGGTGCCCAAGCCGTGCACGCATGCGGTTTGGCTGCAACCTGCGGGTCGAACCGTGTGGGCGCCCGTTTTTATTGGATAGAGGGGACCTCTCTAATGACTAAGAAGCTGCTGCTCGCGGGCATCGCCCTGGGCGCTCTCACCTTCGCCGGCGCCGCCTCGGCGCACGACCTGTCCTTCCGCGCTGCTGGCCCGGCTGGCTCGATCGACGCGGGCGACGTCAACACGACGCCGCAAGCCGAAGACGGCGCTCGCTACGGCCGTTCGCTGGTCGGCCTGTATCTGGTCGCCCAGGAAGCCATCGGTCTCGCCCAAGGCACGCTCGCCCTGGAAGACACCCTGGAAGCCGGCGCTCTGCCCTCGGGCAACACCGTTCTGGAAGTCGCTCTGTCGAACGCGACCTTCGGCGCCAACTTCGCCGCGACCTCCATTCAAGGCGGCGCCAACTGCGACCTGACCTTCACCGTCGTCCGCTCGACCGGCGGCGGCGCTGGCGACAACCAGGCTCGCTTCATCATCTCCAACTCGGACACCGACTGCGACAGCTTCACGCTGGACGTGCCGGTTTCGCCGAGCTCGGTCGGCACCGTGACGGTTCGCACCTCGCTGCGCACCGAAGGCGGCAACCCCGTTGACGGCGG
>CAXBPJ010000057.1:0-7701 GCA_963977325.1 uncultured Brevundimonas sp.
CGGGGCGCCCGGCGGTGGTGGCGGCGGCGGCGGTGCGGGTTCGACGTCCGGCGGCGAAGGCGGACCCGGCGGCGGCGGTCGCGCCGTCATCATCGCCCTGGGTTGAGCCGATGAGACGCCATCATCGGCTGGAGCCGCTGCCGATCCTGGATCGGGAGCTTTGGGACGAGGCGGCAAACGACGGCCCCGTCCAGTGTCTGGAGGCGCTCGGCGACGATCGCCTCATGCCGAAACCATCGCGAGGAGACGACCATGAGCGCGACTGATCGCACGCTGAAGTCCCTGGGACTGCCCGAGGCGCAATGGGTGTGGCGGCGGCTGATCGTGTGGACCATCACCCTCGGCCTCACCGTCATGCTCGCGCGCGTGGTGGAGCGCGCCCCCGCGACGGCGGCCGTTCCTATCGCCGAGGGCCTGATGAAGCTGCTCGGCCTGGTGCTGATCCTCTATCTGGTCGCGCCCAGCGCCCAGCAGCTGGTTGAATTAATCGCCGCCGCCCGGCTGCGTCTGGGTGGAGGTCCGCGATGAGCTTTCGTCTCTCCACCCGCTCGCGCGCCCGGATGACCGGCGTCCATCCCGATCTCGTCGCCGTCATGGAGGACGCCATTCGGCTGACGCCCGTCGATTTCATGGTGACCGAGGGGCTGCGCACGCCGGAACGTCAGCGGGTGCTGGTAAAGGCGGGCGCCAGCCGAACGCTGAACTCGCGTCACCTGACCGGCCACGCGGTCGATGTGGCGGCCTTGGTGGACGGCAAGGTGCGGTGGGACTGGCCGCTTTATCCCCGCATCGCCGAAGCCGTGCGGAAGGCGGCCGCGAAACGCGGCGTGGCCGTTGTCTGGGGCGGGGACTGGCCGCGCCTTCGAGACGGGCCGCATTTCGAACTCGACCGGAAGGTCTATCCGTGAGCCCGGCCGCCCTGAAATGGGTGCTCCGCGGCCTCGCCCTGCTTGCGGTTATCCTCGCCGTGTTCGCCCTGGCACGGGGAATCGGCCTGCGCTGGGATCCGCTGGGGTGGGAGGCGCGTCGCGAGGCAACGCGCGAACGGGACATCGCACACGCCCGGTCCGACGCCCGAGCCCGGGGGCTCGAAGCCGAGGGTGAGCGCCGGCAGTCGGAGCACCGCCTCGACGCCCAGGCACGCACCCGCGCGGCCGCCGACGCGGTCGATCGCTTTCAGACAGAGACGAAAGGACAGGACAATGCGCCTCTGGACATCAATCGGCGCGAGCGCCTGCGCAGTCTCGATCGCGAGCTGTGCGGCCTCGCCCCAGACCTTGAAGGCTGCGCCGCCGCGCCTTGAGCTGCCGCCCGAGGCCGTGCGGCCGTGCGCGCTTCCAAGGCTCGCGGCCGACGCCCACGAGGGCGATCTCGATCGGCTCTATGCCGAGCGCGGGGCCGCCCTCGTCGCTTGTGACGCCGCGCGGCGCCTGGTGGTTGATACCTTGGCAACGGAGCGCGATCTGGTCGACGACTGGCTCGACGGGCGTCCAGACTGACGGCCACCCGGCAGGATTTGCCGCACCGCCGGCAGAACTTGCCGACCTCAGCGCGTTCGACGCTTTCATCTTCCGGGCTTAGCACGGTTAGCGAAAATATAGCGCAATTTAATCAATAGAATAAATCGCAATCCGGGTGGCCCCGGTCTTGCTTGGCGGGGTTCGAGCAAAATGCTCCCGGCTGCCAAAATGGCGTCGGACACCTTGAAAGAAGGACTACGTGTCATGGCGCTGAACAGCGTAAACACGAACGTGGGCGCAATGGTCGCCCTGCAGAACCTGCAACGCACGAATGACGAGCTGAGCACGGTTCAGAGCCGGATCAACACCGGCAAGAAGGTCAACTCGGCCAAGGATAACGGCGCCATCTGGGCCATCGCCCAGGGGCAACGCGCTGAAATCGGCGCGCTGAACGCCGTGAAGGACAGCCTTCAGCGCGGCCAATCGGCTGTGGACGTCGCGGTCGCCGCCGGCGAATCCGTGTCGGACCTGCTGGTCCAGATGAAGGAACTGGCGCTCGCCGCCACCGACGAGACCCTGTCGACCGCGTCGCGCGACGCCCTGAACGAGGATTTCTCCGCCCTTCGCGACCAGATCACCTCGGTGATCGACAACGCGGAGTTCAACGGGGTCAACCTGCTGACGGGCACTGAGGGCTTCAAGGCTCTGTCGAACGTCGATGGCGACACTCTGGACATCGACGCCGAGGAAATGGCCCTCGGCGCCACCGGCAGCGCCGTGTCCATCACCGACTCGAGCTCGATCGACACCATCACCAACGCCAGCACCGCGCTGGACGACGTGACGGACTCGATCGCCGACGTCTCGGCCGCCCTGGCGCGCCTGGGCACCGGCTCAAAGTCGTTCGGCACCCACCTGACCTTTGTCGGCAAGCTCCAGGACACCCTGGAAGCCGGCGTCGGCAACCTGGTGGACGCCGACCTGGCCAAGGAATCGGCCCGACTGACCGCTCTGCAGACCAAGCAACAGCTGGGTGTGCAGGCGCTGTCGATCGCCAACTCCTCGACCTCGATCCTGCTCGGACTGTTCCGCTAAGGCTCGCGATCGGCGGGCGGGGCCAGCTGGTCCCGCCCGCTCCTCGCGCCCTCACTCAGGAAAGGCGCTGAACCCTCAGCGAACGGGAGATGAATGCCCCATCGACAATGATGTCCGCTGTGGCAACCGCGGGTCCCGCCCCGGTCGCCTCCGCCGGAACCGCCAGCGATCAGAGCCAGTCGCGTTTCGCCGAGGAGGCGGAGCGCCAATCGCGCTATCGGCTGGTGATCGAGGAAGGGCCGCGCTTCGGCTCCTTCGTTTATAAGATGATGGATCGCGTCACCGGCGAGGTCGTGCGCCAGCTGCCCCGCGAAGAGGTCGTCAAACTGGCCGACCACGTCGGCTACGATTCCGGTGCGGTTATCGATACGCGCGCCTGAAGGCTTGCGTTCTGAGGGCTTGAAGCTCGCCCGACGAGCTTCACGAGCGGGCTGACCGGCATGGTTAGCGCGCATTAACCATGTGCATACGAATCATCGTCTAGCCTCCCGGCGAACATCCCGGGGGCGAAGACCCAATGACCAACAGCGTCCACACCAACAACTCAGCGCTCATCGCGCTGCAGAACCTAAACAAGACGAACGATCGTCTGGCGGACGTGCAGAACCGGGTGAACACCGGGTTGAAGGTCAACGGCGCCAAGGACAACGCCTCCATCTGGGCCATCGCCCAGGGCCAACGCGCTGATATGAGCGCCCTGTCGGCCGTCAAGATGAGCCTGGATCGCGCCACCTCGGTGGTGGATGTGGCCCTCGCCGGCGAGAACATCTCGGACCTGCTCAATCAGCTGAAGGAAAAGGTGGTCGCCGCCACCGACGAATCGCTGAAGACTCAGTCGCGCGAGCTGCTGGACGCCGACTTCCAGGCCATCCTCCGCGCCATTCAACAGGCCGCCGAGAACGCCGAGTTCGATGGATCGAACCTGCTCGACGGCAGCCTGACCAACGGCATCCGCTTCCTGGCCAACGCCGAGGCCGACGCCTTCATCACTCTGTCGTCCAAGGATCTGAGCCTGTCGGGCTCGATCATCACCATCACGACTAGCTCGAATCTCCAGACGGTGACCGAGGCCAATGACGTGCTGGCCCTGCTGGACGCCTCGATCGACAATCTGAATTCTGCGCTGGGCGAGATGGGATCCCAGGGCAAGCAGATCGCCGCGCACAACACCTTCGTCTCCAAGCTGCAGGACACGCTGGAGACCGGGATCGGCAACCTCGTTGACGCCGACCTGGCCAAGGAGAGCGCGCGGCTTCAGGCCCTGCAGGTCCAGCAACAGCTCGGCGCTCAGGCCCTGTCGATCGCCAATCAGGCGCCGCAGATCATCCTGTCGCTGTTCCGCTAGCCGTAGCGACGGTCCGCGGGGCCGTAGCCGATGCGTATGGGGTCGGCCCGGCGGTGGAAGCCTCTTGCGCCGAACCCGTACAGGCGCGCGAACCGAGCGATCAAATCGGACAGACGACGCATTCTGGCGCTCCATCGTGGTTGTCGTGGGCGCTGAACACTGTTCGGCGGCGAACGTTCCGCGCCCGGCTTAAACTCCTCGTTACCGGACGGCGACTAGGCTGACGGCCGGGAGGCCGTGGGCTTGATCGACAATTCCTATCTGTTGGGCCTGTTCGGGATGTCGTCCTCGATGACGTCCGGGCTCGGCGCGACCGGAGTGTCTGTCCCCAAGCCCCGCACCCAGCCCACCGCGCCGTGGTCGACCACGGTCGAGGCCCCTGAGCCGACCGCTCTGCTGCGCGCCGCCCTGGGCGGGCGAAAGCTGATCAACGAAGCGCAGGCGAAGGTCGATCTCGGCGGCGCCTCGGCCGACTATCGCAAGCTGTTCGCCCTTTATAACGGTCTCGAGAGCTTGAACGCCCTGGTGAACCGGGCGGGAACCAAAGGCGTGCCGGCCAGCGAGCTGTCGCTGATCGACAAGCGTTTCGCCGCGGGGATGGCCGAGCTCTCGGGGTGGCTGCAAACGGCAGATCTCGAGGGCGTGCGCCTGACCCAGGGGGTCACCGCTTCCCTGTCCAAATCCACGGCGGCCATCCAGCGTGATTCCGTCCAGTCCCTGACCGGGCCGATCCACGAAGGCCGCACCGATCAGGCGGTCGCGGCTTTCCAGGGCGACGTTCGCTTCACCATTTCGGTCAAGAAGCTGAACAATGTCAGCGACGTTCAGATCGATCTGGCCGAGATGGGCGGCCAGACCCGCAGCCTCGACAATGTCCTGCGCTTCATCAACGGCCAACTCGAGGACGCCGGGGTCGCCACCCGCATCGGTCGCGAGCAGATCGCCGCCGAACCCAAGACGGTTCAGGTCGGCGACAAGACCGTCACCCTGCCCAGCGGCGCCGATCGCTGGGCCCTGGTGATTCGGGGCTCGGTCGTCGAGGACGTCAGCTTCTCGGCGCCCGAGGCCAGCGACGCCATCTATGTCACCCAGGGCTCCGGGACCGCGGGCGGCCATCAGCTGCTCAAGTTCGACGCCGAGGGCGGGGGCGCGTCCCGTGTCGGGGAAACCCATTGGGTCGACGGCCGGGTGTCACAGACCAATCTGCCCGAGGGCGTCGAGACCATCCGCGCCAGCGCCACCGCGCCCGACGGTTCGGTCTGGGTGCTGGGCGACCTGACCGCCGGCGGCGACAACCAGCCGATCAAGGGCCAGCGTGACGTCGCCCTGATGCGCTTCGACAGCGCCGGACGGCTGATGATGACCCGTACGCTTGGGGCGGCCGACACCGCCTCGGGCTTCGCGCTGGCCGTCGGCGCGGACGGGCGGGTGGCCGTGGCTGGCTCGGTCACCGGCGGTCTCGCGGTGACCGGCTCGCTGGGCGCCCTGACCGGCAAGCTGGAGGGCGACGACGCCAAGGTGGCCGATAGCTTCGTCACCGTGTTCGACGCCGAGGGCGGTGAGCTGTGGACTCAGAGGCGCGGCGCCCGCGCCGAAAACGAGGCCACTGCCGTCTCCTTCGCCGCTGACGGCACGGTGGTCCTGGCCGGTCGCGCCAGGTCGGCCATGCCCGGAGGCGGGCCGCTGGGCAATTGGGACGGCTACATCCAGACCTTCAGCCAGCATCAGGCTCACCCGGTCGCGCCCGTCACCGCGCGTCTGGAGGACATCGTCCAGTTCGGCACTGCGGGAGAGGATTCGGTCGCCGCCGTCACCGTTTCGGGGTCCAGCGTCTATGCCGCCTCGGTCGAGAACGGACGCGCGGTCGTGCGCCAGTACGCCCTGTCCGGAACCGGCCAGCTGACCCTGTCGGCCACGCGCGATCTCGGCGCCATGAGCGGGGACATCGCCGGGATCATGATCGAGGACGGGCGCGTGGTGATCGCCGGCACGACCCGGAATGGCGCGCTTGGCGGCGTGACCGCGGCGGCGGCTCATTCCGGCGGCACGGACGCCTTCGTGCTCAGCCTCGACGCCTCCTTGACCGCTGGGGCGGGCGACCGCGTCACCTATCTGGGCGGCGAGGGCGACGACACCGTCGTCGACGTCAAGCTTCACGACGGTCAGGTCTGGATCACCGGCCAGCACGACCGTCCCATCGGCGCCAAGGACGACGCCCCGCGCCAGGCCTATCTGGCCAGCGTCGACCTCGTCACCGGCGCCGTGGCGAGCAACCGAACCTGGAAGGGCGATGGCGACCAGGCGGCCCCGGCCAGCCTGGCGATCGCATCCAATGGCGCCAGCGTGCTGGACCGTCTCGGTCTGCCTCAGGGCACGATCGACCAGAGCGCTTCCAAGCGGCTGATCGACGGCACATCCCTGCGGGTCGGGGACCAGTTCACCATCGCGATCGACGGCGGCCGGCCGCGCACCGTCACCGTCGAGGCGCGCGACACCCTTCAAAGTCTGGCGCGTAAGTTCGAGCAGGCCTCGCAGATGCGCCTTCGCGTCACCGTCGCCTCCGAGGGCGGCTATGTCACCGGCACCGAGGCCGACGGCGAGACACGCACCACCGCCGGCGGCTGGCAGCGGCTGTCCATCTCGGCGCGCAGCGGCCGGGATGAGGGCGCGACCCTGTCCGCCGGACCCGGTGGTCGCGACGCCCTCGCCGGCCTGGGACTGTCGCCGGGCTATGTCGGGCCGACCGGCAGCGAGGACGACAAGATCAAGACCTTCGGCCTTGATCTGCCGGCGACCCTGTCGCTGTCCACCGCCGAGACGGTCAAGGCCGCCGGCGAGCGGATCCAGGCGGCGATGAAGGCCATCCGGGACGCCTACCGCGCGCTCGCGCCCGAGACGGCCGCCAACGCTAACCTTGGCGCGGCGCCCGCCTATCTGACAGCCCAGATCGCCAATTATCAGGCCGCCCTGTCGCGACTGACCGGCGGCATGTGACGCGGGTCGAAAGGTCCGGTTGACGCGGACCGGTCCGGCGGGGTTACTGACCCCCCGCCATCAACGAGCCGTCGATGCCTGTTCCCCGAGATAACCGCGCCATCCTGATCGGCGGCGCCGCCCTGGCCGTGATCGCGGGAGCCGCCATCGCCATCGGGGTTGGGCGCGGCGACAATCCTCCGGCCAGACAGGATGGGCCGCGCGGCGCGCTGCAGGTCGATGTCGCGGACGCGCCCGAGCTGGATCCGGCTCGGGAGCTGCGCTGCTACGTCGAGGGCCAGTATGTCGGCATGGCCACCCTCGCGGACTGCGCGCAGAGGAACGGTTTGGCTACCGACGCCCTGGATGTAGGGGTCGACGCCTCGGGGGAACTCGTCGCCGCGCCGACCGCCTCGCTGGCGCCGCCGCCCGAGCTTCCCGAGGATGTCTCGGCCCTGCCGCCGTCGGACCTGATCGTGGAGCGCGCGCCGCCGGGCGCGGTGCCCAGCCGGCCGACCGCGGATGGCGCGGCCTGCCTGCGTCACGTCGGGGGCGGGTGGCGCCAGCTGTCGGGCAATATAGGCAAGGGCGCCTGCGTCCAGGCGCTGTTCTCTGGCGCCTGTGTCGCCCCGGGCGATGCTCTCTATGGGCGTTGGGGTGACACCACGCTGAGACTGGTGCCGCGGCGGGTCGAGGAATCGCCCGACAACAACCGCTTCCGCACCTATGTCGACCAGAACGACGCCTGCCAGTTTCCGGGGATCTGACCGATGCGCCTGAGCCTGATCGCCGCCGTCGGCCTGCTTGGCCTCCTCTCTGCCTGCTCCT
>CAXBPJ010000058.1:0-7633 GCA_963977325.1 uncultured Brevundimonas sp.
CAGGAAGCGCCTGATCTCGTTTGTTCCGGCGCCGATGTCGTAGAGCTTGGCGTCGCGGACCAGCCGCTCGACGGGCCACTCCTTGGTGTAGCCGGCTCCACCTAGAGCCTGAACGGCCTCCAGCGTGACCTTCACCGCGTTCTCCGACGCCAGCAGGATGGCGCCGGCGGCGTCATAGCGGGTGGTCTTGCCGGCGTCGCACGCGCGCGCCACAGCATAGACATAGGTCCGGGCGCTGTTCAGGGCGACATACATGTCGGCCACCTTGGCCTGCATCAGCTGGAAGCTGCCGATGGCCTTGCCGAACTGCTTCCTCTCGCGGACATAGGGCAGCACCACGTCCAGCGCGGCCTGCATGATGCCCAGAGGCCCGGCCGACAACACGGCGCGTTCGTAATCCAGGCCCGACATCAGCACGGCGGCCCCCCGGCCCTCCCCGCCCATGACGTTCTCCTCGGGGATTTCGCAGTCCTCGAACACCAGCTCTGCGGTGTCCGAGCCGCGCATGCCCATCTTGTCCAGCTTCTTGGAGACGCTGAAGCCCTTCATGCCGCGCTCGACCAGGAAGGCGGTGACTCCGCCATTGCCGTCGCCGGTGCGGGCATAGACCACCAGGGTCTCGGCTGAGGGGGCGTTGGTGATCCAGAACTTGGTGCCGTTCAAGACGTAGCGGTCGCCCTTCTTCTCGGCGCGGGTGCGCATCGACATTACGTCGGAGCCCGAGCCCGCCTCGGACATTGCCAGGGAGCCGACATGCTCGCCCGAGATCAGGCCGGGCAGATACTTGCGCTTCTGCTCGTCGGTGCCCCAGCGGCGGATCTGATTGACGCACAGATTGGAGTGGGCGCCGTAGCTGAGGCCGATCGAGGCCGAGGCGCGCGACACCTCCTCCATGGCCACGACGTGCTCCAAATAGCCCAGGCCCAGGCCGCCGAACTCCTCCTCGACCGTGATGCCGTGCAGACCCAGCTCGCCCATCTCGGGCCACAGGTCGCGGGCGAATTCGTTCTTCTCATCGATCTCGGCGGCGCGGGGGGCCAGCCGGTCGGCGGCCCACCGGGCGGTCGTCTCGCGGATCATGTCGGCGTTGTCGCCGAGGCCGAAATCCATCGATTGGGGGGCGTTGGGAATGCTCATGGCGGCGAAGCCGGCGCTCGCGGCGACAGGCCCCTCCACCCCTTCGGTGTCCCCCTCCCCATCGCTACGCGACGGGGAGGAAAGTCTCAGGCGTCATCCCCCGGCAGAACCGCGTCCGACCCATAACGTCTGTGCAGCTGGTGCGCGGCCACGCCGACGCAGGCGGCGGCGATCAGGGTCAGGGTCCAGGCGATCAGCCGCGTCTGGTCACCCTCCACCGCCCGGTCGGCGGCCAGTCGGAACGCGCCCAGCGCCGCCCCGAAGGTGATGAAGCCGAGCGCGCCCAGGCCCAGGAAAGCCAGGGTCTCGACCACCCTTGTGCGCGGCGCGGCGGTGTCGGCTTCCGGCGCATGGCGGATGATGCCTGGCCGAGGCCGCGACCCCGTCAGCACATCGTCCTCGGCCTGACGGGCGAAGCTGTTGCCCTGTCCGGCGCGGATATCGGTCGCCGCCGCCGTTCCGGCTGACGACGAAGCATTCTCGCCCGCCGCCGGACCCTCGGCCCCCGGCAGCGTCAGCACGCCGCGCTGAAAAATCTCCGGGCCGCTATCCCCGGTCGGCGCAGGCGCGGACACGGCGTCCTCGACCGGCTGGGCCAGCACGAGCCGCTCCGTCCTGGCGGCCTCGGCCACGACGCCAGGCGTCAGGGGCGTGTCGGATAGAAGGGCGGCCACGGCGTCGGCGCGGGTGTCGCGCAGCACCCCACCCTCGGTCGCCACGTCGGCTTCCGGCGCCGAGTCCAGCGCCGCGTCGTCGGGCGCCTCGATCAGGGGCGTCTCTGCGGCCGGGAAGGCGGCGACTTCGGGCGTCTCGGTCTCGTCGACCGCCACGGGCGCGGCGTTGGGCGCGGCCACCGACGCCGCGTCCGCAAACGGCAGAGGCGCGGCCAGCAGGTCGCTGAGGGTGATCGCGCGCGCGGGATCGGTCAGGAACAGGGCCCGCTCGGCGCCGCGACGACGCTGGGCCATGGGCGCGGCGGGCGCGCTGGCTGGCGTGCGGTCGTCGTCGGCGATGGCGGCGGCGGCGGCCTGCATGAGGCCCTCATTGATCGCCTGGATCGCCGGCGAGCCGCGCAGCCGGGCGGCGCCCAGGCTGAGCCCATAGGAGGCCAGGGCGTCGAACTGATGCTGATTGACCTCGCGCGTCACGGTCTGGTTCAGGGCGGCGACAATGGGCAGCAGGTCGTACTGCAACAGCAACTCGGCCTCGTCCGCCGTCAGCCGCGCGCCCTCCCGCGCCGAGGCGGTGTGGCCGTAGCCGATCACCCAGCGGCCGTCGCCGGCCTTCTGCGCGGTGGTGCGCAGGCCCTCCAGGCTCTTGATCAGGGCGATCCCCTCGCGGGAGACCTTCTTGCGTTCCGTCACTGACCCTTGACCCAAAACGACACGGCGACCGGCCCGCCTGACCGAAAACCAGCAAGGCCCGGGCCGTAACCTTTCGTTCACTATACGCCGATGTCGGGAATGGGGCGCGGGTTCGCGCCTCAGGCGAACCCGGCGCTCAGCGCCTGGGGGCCCGGATCAGCAGGGCCTGCCCCGCCAGCACGATCACCAGCCCGACCAGCGCCGTCCAGCCGAACCGCGCCCCCTCGAAGGCGACCGAGACCAGCATGGCGATGGGCGGCGTCAGGGCCGAGATATAGCTGGCCATGGTGTAGCCGATCACCCTGGCGATGGTGAAATACAGCCCGAACGCGATCACCGACCCGAATACGGCTAGATAGGCCAGCGACCCGAGATAGCGGACCGTCGGCTCGAGGGTCCACTCGACCCCCGTGGCCAAGCCCCACAGCGCCAGCATCCCCGTGCCATAGGCCATGGCCCAGGCGGTCGAGGACATCACGGCCGAGCCGGCGTTCTGTCCCCGCCAGGCGAAGAAATTGCCGACGGCCGAGGCCATGGTCGCGATCAGGGCCAGGCCTATGCCCAAGGCCGCCTCCCGGTCGAAGCCCGCGCCCAGGATTTCGCCGCCCGACAAGACCGCGACCCCAGCCACGCCCAACACGGCCCCGGCCCAGGATGCGCCCGCCGCCTTCTGCCGGGCCGCCACGCCGAACAGGATCAAATTCAGAAAGGTCAGGGCCGCGAAGGTGACCGCCACGATCGCCGAAGCGACATGATGCTCGGCCGCGTAGGTGAAGCTGTAGCTGATCGAGAAGGCGAACAGGCCCTGGAAGAAGGCGGCCAGATGCTGGTCCCGCGTCAGGTTCAGGGGCCAGCGCATCACAAGACAGGCCACGAACAGGATCACCGACGCCAGGCCGAAGCGCCAGACGATGGAGACCAGCGGCGCGACCTGGCCGAACTGCAGGGTGATGCCGTACCAGGTGGTGCCCCAGATGAGGGCGCAGACGACGACGCCGGCGATGCCCAAAAGGGTGGTGCGCGACAGCGGGGCGCGCGCCACGGGCCGCTCGGCCGGGCCCTGAGGAGACGTCGGGGAGGTCATGTCCGCGCAATGGACCGCGCCGCCGTCAGCGGCAACCCCGATCTTGCCTCCGCGCTGATGTCGGGTCCCAATGCCGCCAGATGGAGGATCTCCGATGCGCCCCCTGCCCGCCCTTTGCGCCGTCGCCCTGCTCGGCGCCTGCGCCGCGCCCGCCATCCCGCCTTCGGGTCCCGACGTCGGCCACGGTATGACCACGGTTCAGGTCAGCGCCACCTACCGTGAGCGCATCCTGCCGCCGCCTGGCCACACTCTGATCGTGCGCATTGAGGACGTCAGCCTGGCCGACGCCCCGGCCCGGGTGATGGCCGAGCATCGCGAACCGCTGGACGGCCGCGCTCCGCCCTATTCGGCCACGCTCGGCTTTCCGTCCGCCCAGATCGATCCGCGCCACACCTATGCCGCCCGCGCCGAAATCCGCGACGCGGCCGATCGGCTGCGCTTCACCACCGACACCCGCCACGCGGTCCTGACGCAAGGCGCGCCCGCCACCGCCGACATCGTCATGGTCGCCACCCCGTGAGCGAACTGAAGAAGCGCTCGGTGCTGCTGGCCGGCCACGCCACCTCCGTGGCGCTGGAGCCCGAGTTCTGGGCCATCCTCGACCGCATCGCCGAGGCCGACGGCCTGACCCACGCCGGCCTGCTGAAACGCATCGATGCCGACCGCGGCCGCCGCCCGCTCGCCTCGGCCTGTCGCCTGCTGGCGCTGGAGTGGGTGGGACGGAACGGCCAAGCCTAAGCGTTCGCCTGAGCCTTCAGCCAGGCGATGATCTCGCGCTCTGGTCGGGTCGACGCCGCGGTCGGACGAACCACGACCAACGCCCCGCCGTCCGGAACGAAGCCGAAGGGCGCGACCAGCCTGCCGGCCGCCAGATCGTCTGCCACCAGCAGCCGGGGCAGGATCGCGACGCCCAGTCCTGACAGGGCGGCATCAACCAGAAAATGGACATGGGCCAGCAACCGGGGCGCCTCGGCCGGCGCGGGCTCGCCTTTAGCCTCGGCCCAGTCCGCCCAGCCGCTGGGGTGAGTCCGGGCCGCCAGGCGGGGCGCGCCCTCGAACGTGTCGGCCACCTGAGGCGAGCAGACCGGGCCGACCCTCGTGAGCGCCAGGACTTCGACGCCGGCCTGGCCCAGCTGCGCTTGCGACGCGAATCGGAGAGACAGGTCTGTCCCCCTCAATCGCATGGCGCCGACCGGCAGGTCGGCGATCACCAGATGCGTGTCGGGATAATGCCGCTCGAAGTCGGCCAGACGCGGGATTAGCCATTTGACGGCCAAGCTGGGGTGAACCGCCAGCCGGAGCTCCCGCCGATCGCCGACTGACCGCACCGCCGCCTCCAGGGCGTCGAACGCCGGCCCAAGCCCGTCGGCCAGGTCACGCCCTCGCGGCGTCAGCCGCTGCTGGTGCTTGGGACCCTCGAAAAGAGCGAAGCCGAGCGTCTCCTCCAGCGCCCTCACCTGGCGACTGACCGCGCCATGGGTCACGTTCAGTTCCGCCGCCGCGACCGTGGCTCGGCCCGTGCGCGCCATCGCCTCGAAGGCCCTCAGGGCGGTGAGCGACGGTAGTCGTTCCCGGCCTGTGAGTTTTGCGCACATCCGACGCCGGATAAGTCGCTTTTCCCCGGGACGCAATCGCGCCACCTGCCCCCGGATGTCGCTCCGCTCGCTGTTCCTGATCCTGGCGCTCGGCTTGGGGCAGGTCGTCGCCTTCGCCTCCAGCTACTATCTTCTCGGGGTCCTGGCGGATCCGATGGCGGCGAACCTGGGGGTTCCGACCAGCGCGGTGTTTCTGGCCCTGTCCGCCGCCTTCCTCCTCTCCGCCGTGCTAAGCCCGGCGGGAGGCCGGCTGACCGAAGCCCGAGGCGGCCGGGCTGTCCTGGCGCTGTCTCATCTCGCCTTCGCGGCGGCGCTCGGCCTGATGGCGAGCGCCGCCCATCCTGCGGTCCTCTATCTCGGCGTTGCGGCCCTGGGCGTCGGCATGGCCATCGGGCTCTACGGGACGGCCTTCGCCCTGCTGGTCGACGTTCACGGCGATCGCGCGAGACGACCCATCACGGCGGTGTCTCTGATCGGCGCCTTCGGGGGCGTGGTCGGCTGGCCGGTCAGCCGCTGGGCTATCGACATGTGGGACTGGCGGGCGGCCTGCCTCGTGTGGATGGCGGCGCACCTGATCCTGTGTCTGCCGCTGATCCTGGCGGTCGCGCCCCGCCACCGCGTCACGCCCCCGCCGGCCATCGCGCGCGGCCCGGCGTTTCCCGTGTCCTGGGATCGCCGCATGGTCCAGATCGCCGCCCTGTTCGCGGGCGCCTGGATGGTGTCGACCGCCATGGGGGCGCACCTGCCACGTCTGCTGTCGGCCCTTGGCCTCACGCCGGCTCAGGCCGCCTGGGGCGCCGCCGCCATTCTGGCCCGGGTCGTCGATCTGACCCTGCTTCACAAGGCGCACCCGATCGCTACGGCCCGGCTGGCGGCGCTGTTTCATCCCCTGGGCGCCCTGGTGGCCGCTTTGGGAGGAGCTCGGCTGGCGCCGGCGATCGCGGTGGGCCAGGGCGCGGGCAACGGTCTGCTGTCGGTCGCGTCCGGAGTCCTGCCCTTGCACGTTTTCGGGCCTGATCGATACGCGATCCGGCACGCCCTGCTCCTGACCCCGGCGCGTTACCTGTCGGCCCTCGCGCCGGCAGGATACGCCATGGCGCTCGACCTCTCGACCGGCGCGGCCATGCTTGCGACCAGCCTGATCTGCCTGGTCATGGTCGCCTCGACCTTCGGACTGATCCCACGCGATTGACAGGCCCGCGCGGGGGCGCATGGTCCGGTTCGGAGACCGCCGCCATGACCGACAATCGCCTGCTGCCCGCCGCCCTTTTCGCCGGCATCCTCGCCGTCGGCATGCTGGGGGCCGGCGCCTTTATCGGCCACGGCATCGTCGATGCGCGCACCGGAGACCGCTCGGTGACGGTCAGGGGCCTGTCCGAGCGCTATGTCCGGGCCGATCTGGCGGTGCTGCCGATCCGCTTCACCGCCTCGGGTGACGTGCTGTCGGAGGTCCAGGCCCGCATCGACGGCGACCTTGCCATCGTGCGCCAGTTTCTGACCGCCCAGGGCTATGCCGAGGATGCGGTCAGCCTGGGCCGGCTGGAGGTCGCCGACACCCAGTCGCGCGAATACGCCGCTCAGACCGGGGGGCCGCGCTTCATCCTGGCCCAGACGGTGATCGTGCGCACAAACGACGTCGATCGGGTCCAGGGCACCACGCGGGCGCTGAACGAGCTGGTCCGTCAGGGGGTGGTGCTGCAGGACTTCAGCGGCCCCAGCTATGTGTTCACCGGCCTGAACGCCGTCAGGCCCGAGATGATCGCCGAGGCGACGGCCGCCGCGCGCAGCGGGGCCGAGCAGTTCGCCGAGGATTCCGGCGCCGCGCTCGGCCCCATCCGTCAGGCGACCCAGGGCTCTTTCGAAATCCTGGCCCGCGACGAGGTCGAGATGGAGAGCTCATCTCCGGACAAAAAGGTCCGGGTGGTCACCACCGTCGTCTACCAGCTACGCTGAGGGTCACTCCGCCGGGGCGGGCACCGGGTTGGCCGGCATCTCCGGCATCTTCGGCGCTTCCGGCAGGTTGATGTCGACGTCAGCGTCGATGCTTTCGGGCACGGCCATATCGGGGCCGGCGCCGCGCGCGAAGACGAACCAGGCGACCACGGCCAGCACCACCACGATGGCGCCGATGACGAAAGCCATGCCCGCGCCTCCGCCGCCGCTGCGTTCGGTCGGGGCGGTGTTGACCACCGTGGTGTGGTGGCGAGTCGAGTCGGTGTTCTCGGGCGGCGGGGTGGTGGGCGGGGTGTCGGTCATTCGGATGTCTCCTTGCGGCCGGTGAGAGCCGGCCTCCCTCTCCGTTATGGCAAAGCCTGAACGGAAAGCCGCGAGTCGGGTTCCGGACAGGGCCGTTGCGCACGGGGTTTCAGGCCGGGGCGGGTACGCCTATGTTCCGCCGATGTTCTCGACTTTCCCCGCCCGCCTGTGACCGACTCCCTCCCCGCCCCTCGCAT
>CAXBPJ010000059.1:0-7590 GCA_963977325.1 uncultured Brevundimonas sp.
CCCGCCATGGCGCCGAACAGCGAGCCGCGATGATTGGCGAGACCCTCCAGATCGAGCGTCTGAACGCCCCGCTCGGAGAGACGCCCAAGCAACGCCGTCTTGCCGACGCCCGTGGGGCCGTCGATCAGGACCAGTCGGTGCGGCAGGGGCGTGGCGTAAAGGTTCGCCACCACCGACCGTCGCCACGTCCGATAGCCGCCCTCCAGCACCGTCACCGGCCAGCCAACCTGATCCAGGATGGTGGCCATGGCGTGCGAGCGCTGGCCGCCGCGCCAGCAGTGCACCAGAGGCTGGAAATGGGCCGGCCGGTCGGCGAGCGCCCCCTCCAGATGCCGGGCTATGTTCGCCGCGACCAGCGCCGCCCCGCGCCGTCGCGCCCGGAACTTGGAGCCCTGCACATACTCCGTGCCGACCTCCGCCCGCTCGGCGTCGTCGAGCACCGGCAGATTGATCGCGCCGGGCAGGTGGTCTTCGGCGAATTCCGAAGGACTGCGGACGTCGATGATGGCGTCATGGCTCGCCAACGCTTGGGGCGAGACCTCGGTCGTGGTGCGGATCACACCAGACTGACGCCGGGCGCGCCCTCCCCCACCCGCCCGACCACGGCCGCCTGAAGCCGCCGGAGCGAGCGATCGCCAGCGCCTCGGCCACCGCGTCCGGCGCCACGGCGACCAGCAGGCCGCCGGAGGTCTGGGGATCGGTCAGCAGGTCCAGCCGCCCGGACGGCAGGGCGCCCGAGCCCGCGACGCCCTCGCCATAGCTGGCCCAGTTGCGGCCGGAGGCGCCAGTGACCACGCCCTGGGCCAGCAGCGCCTCGACGCCCGGCAGAACGGGCGCCGCGCCGGCGTCGATCTCGATCGTCGCCCCGGCGCCCCGCGCCATCTCCAGCGCATGGCCCAGAAGGCCGAACCCCGTCACGTCCGTGATGGCGTGCACGCCATCCAGCGCCGCCAGATCCGGGCCGATGCGGTTCAGGCGCGTGGTCGTGTCGATCAGGGCGGCATAGCCGGCCTCGTCCAATCGCCCCTGTTTGAAGGCGGCGCTCAGCACGCCGACGCCGAGCGCCTTGGTCAGGATGAGCATGTCGCCGGGCCGGGCCCCGCGATTGGTCATGACCCGGGCCGGGTCGACCAGGCCCAGCGCCACCAGGCCATAGATCGGCTCCACGCTGTCAATCGAATGGCCCCCGGCCACGGGCGCGCCCGCCTCGGCGCAGACCTCGGCCCCGCCCGCCAGGATGGCGCCGATGGTCTCGGGCGACAGCACCTTGATCGGCATGCCGACGACGGCCAGGGCCAGGATCGGCCGCCCGCCCATGGCGTAAACGTCCGACAGGGCGTTGGTCGCCGCGATCCGGCCGAAGTCGCGCGGGTCGTCCACCACCGGCATGAAGAAGTCCGTCGTCGCCACCAGGGCCTGACGGTCGTTCAGCCGCCACACCGCCGCGTCGTCCGATGTCTCGGTCCCGACAAGCAGATCAGCGAACGTCCCGGCCCGCGGCATGGCCTTGAGAATGTGGGTCAGCACGCCGGGCGCGATCTTGCAGCCGCAGCCGCCGCCGTGGGCCAGAGACGTGAGGCGGGGTTCGGCCATCAGGATGTCCTCGTCCGTCGGATCGCATGATGTCGGAGGTCAGTCGGCGGAAAGCCGGTGGCGGAGAGGGTGGGATTCGAACCCACGGTAGGCTTCCACCTACGCCGCATTTCGAGTGCGGTACTTTCGACCACTCAGCCACCTCTCCGCGGCGCCGAACATCTCAGGGTCGAGCGAGGCGCCTAACTAGCGATGCGGACCGCTCCCCGCAAGCCCTATCGCGCCGCCGGAAGAGACAGACCCGGCGCGTGCCCCACGGCGTCGGCGCCGGTTTGCCGGAACAGCTCCGCCGGGCGGCCCCGGGTCGCATTGGACATCGTCCCGGTGGGCTCGACCATGCCCGCGCGCTCCACCCCGCGGCGGAAATTCTGTTTGTGCAGCTTGAGCCCCGCGACGGCCTCTGCCGCGCGTTGAAGCTCGGACAGAGTGAAGAAGTCACCCATCAGGTCGAACAGCACCGGTCGGTACTTCAGCTTGGCCCGAAGCCGACCCAGACCGGTGGCCAGGATGCGCCGGTGATCCGAGGCCAGCGCCAGACCGGGCAGGACTTCGGCCGCCGGCCGGGCGTGATCGCGCGCCGCTTCGTGGACAAGACCGGCTTCATAGAGGAGTTCGTAGCGATCCAGCACCCGTTCCTCGTTCCAGCGCAGACCGGACAGGGCGAACAGGGCGTCCACACGGGCACGCGCCGTCGTGTCGCCCCCGGCCCAGGCGCGCAGGGCAGGCGCGATGCGATCGTCGATCAGGACGGGCCGTCCCCTGCGCCAGTCCTCCCACGGGAAGCAGTCCGTCAGCCGTGTCCAGCGGGCGTCGGGCCTTTCCGGCGCCTCGGCCCGCCGGGCCAGGGCCAGGTAGCCGATCGAAACAACGCGGCGCGCGCCGGCGCCCATTTCGGCTCGCGGCAGATCGCGACCGGCGTCGCCGAAGGTGTAGAGCTGTTCGACATAGCCCAAGGGCAGGCCGGTCTGGGCGTCGACGAAATCGCGTAGCGCCAGCTCGAAGGTGCGGTGGGCGGCCGGATCGAACGGCCCGAACGGCAGGGCCGGCGCCTCGCCGCCCTCGCCGTGGATCAGCAGCGCCGCCGCCTCGCCCTCATTCAGCGCCATGACTACGGCCGACAGGCCGATCAGCACGCCTTCCTGGGCGGGAGGCGGCGCGGCCGTCATTCGGTGTGCCAGGCGTCGGCGGCGGGGGTGAGGCCGGTGGCTTCGCTGAGCACCCGGAACCGCTCGAGATACGCCGTCTGGGCCGCCGAGGGCGACTGGGGCTCAATAACCAGATCGTAGTCGGCAGGCGGGCGACCGAACAGTTTCAGCGACTCCGTCCGGCCAAAGCCGGCCAGTTGGGTCGCCTCGAAATAGGCGCAGGCGCGGTCGGCCTTCTTAATCAGTGCCTTTACGGCGGTCGGGGTCTTGGGCGGCAGGCCGAAGCGGACATGGATGGCGTCTTCCAGCCGGCTTTCGAACGCCTTGTAGTTCACCCCAAGCGCCGATTTGAACGGGGAGATCATGTCGCCGATCACATATTCCGACGCGTCGTGCAGCAGGGCGGCCAACCGCCACTTCGGCTCAAGCCCCAGCTTCATGTGGGCGGCGATCTCCTCGACGACCACGCTGTGCTGGGCCACGGAAAAGGCGTGATCGCCGATCGTCTGGCCGTTCCAGCGGGCCACGCGCGCCAGCCCGTGGGCGATATCCTCGATCTCGACATCGAAGGGAGACGGGTCGAGCAGGTCCAGCCGTCGACCGGAGAGCATACGCTGCCAGGCGCGCGGCTTGTCGGCGGCGGAACTGCGGGGGCGTGCGGGGCGGGCGCCGTCGGGCAAGGTGGAAGGTCCGGGATCGCGATCGGGCGGCCGGTGGTGACGCATCCGGCCCATCGGATCAAGCGAAGCGAAGGCCTGCTTGCCGATCAATCCCCGACATTCAGCCGGACCAGGTCGCGGGCGGCGTCGAACAGGCCGTCCTCATTGCGGCCCTTGGACTTGACCGTCGCCACCACGATCGGACCGCCGGAGGGGCCGCGCGCCTCATAGCCGACCACACGCCACAGCCCGCGCTCTTCGCCCGAGCCGTCGGTCAGGATGAAGTTGGCGCGGATGCTCTTGCCGGGCGCCCGCGTGCGCACCACCGTGGCGTCGCCGTGGGCTTGGATATCCAGCGCCTCGTCCTCGGTGGTGATCGAAACCTTTTCCGAGGCGTCGTCGGCATTGATCTGAAGCCCGCCGATGCGGACGATGGCCTTGTCGCCGGACGCGTCGATCGACATCCCCGGCAGGCGGACGACGGCGTCGTCACCCTTGGCCTGGATATCGACGCCCGGCATGCGGACCTCGGCGTGCTCCACGCCGTCCACGGTCTCGCTGCGGACATCGACTGCGGCGTCAGCCGCCTGGTCCATGGGGGCGGAGGCCAGTTGCGCCTCGGCGGCGGGCAGCTCGGACGACAGGCGCGTTTCGAACGGCTTCAGGGCCTCGGTGGCGTCGGCGCCGTCCAGAGCCACCAGATGCAGGGTGACTTCCGATCCGCGCGGACCGGCGTAGTCGCAGCTGAGGCCGTCGGCAGCCGGTCCGCCCTTGCGGGTCAGCGGTCCCTGGGTCTGGGGGCATTGCAGGGTGGTCACGACCTTCAGCGGCCCGCCGTCATCGGAGATGCTGACGGTACTCACACGCGAGCCCTCGCCGTCGCAGGCGGCGGTCATCAGGGCGGCGGCCGAGGCCATGAGGAGGGAGAGACGCATTCTCGCGGCTCCTGTTGAAACCGTTCCCATTGTCGGGGCTCGCGGCCGATCAGCCTAGTGAAATCGCGGTAAGCCCAATTGAGGGCGCCGTCATGAACCGGCGTTCACCGGCAGATAGGCATAGGCGTAGGCGCCGCCCCGGGCGAGGGCCGCCTGATAGGCCGGCCGCGCGTGGATGCGATCGAGGAAGGCGCGAATCCGGGGGCGTTCGCCGGCTCCGGCTCGGGCGGTGGCGGCTTCCAGAGGAAAGCTCATCATGATGTCGGCGGCCGAGAAGGCGTCGCCCGCGAACCAGTCCGACCGCGCGAGCTCGGCCTCCCAATAGGCGATGTGGGTCTCGATCTGCGGGTCGACGAAGCCGGACTGCGCCTTTGCGGCGATCCTCTTCACCAGCGGTCGGACCAGACCGGGCGCGCCACCGGGCAGGCGGGTGAACACCAGCTTGAGCAACAGCGGCGTCATGGCGGAGCCCTCGGCGTAGTGCAGCCAGTAGGTGAAGCGCCGGGCCGCCTCCGTGCCCGCCGGTGGTCGCAATTGGCCACTGTCGTAGGTTTCGAGCAGCCATTCGACGATGGCGCCGGTCTCGGCCACCCGCACATCGCCCTCCTCCGCCACCGGCGACTTGCCCAGAGGGTGGACAGCCCTCAGCGCGGGCGGCGCGAGATAGGTCTGAGGATCGCGCTCATAGCGCACAACCTCATAGTCGAGTCCCAGCTCCTCAAGCAGCCACAGGACGCGCTGGGATCTGGAGTCGGCGAGGTGATGAACGCGGATCATCCGCCTACATGGCAGAATTTCGCCCTCCCGAAAGGCTGGATCAGTGGCGGCGACGACCGCCTCGCTTCTTCAACAGGTTGAAGACAAGCCCGGCCAAAGCCAGCTTTCCGGCGTTGCGCCCAGCCAGCTTGCGGCCGCCTCGGCTGAGCAGCATTGGGGCCAGCATCATGAGGAGTTTGTTCATAGCTGACAAATCCAAAGGGAGGCGATGAGTTCCGCCTCGCTAGACCGGGTCGTCCGGGTGTGTTTGAGTGCCTGGCAGCCCAGTGTCGACCTGCTGCAGATCGTCGTCGATCACCTCGGAGCGCAGGACGGACTCGTCAGAACGGGCCAAGCTCACGGCCGCATCAATCGCCTGCACCTCGGTCTTCGCCGGCACCCTCACCTCCCGCTCTCCAGAGGGAGAGCCGAGTACGACCCGGAATATTTGAATGCCCATGCCGCTGCTCCCCTCAGGTCGGCTCGCGATCGCGCGGCAGCCCCTGGTGGGTGGTGTTCTGGGAAATGTTCCCGGGTTGTCCTTGCTGCTCGAGGTTTCGATCCAGACCCGAAGAAGCGTGGTGCGTCTCGTCTGCACGGTTGGACGGGAAGTCCCCGCCAGCGGCCGGACTGGTCTGGTCGGCAGGTATTTTCGGCGTCTTAGACATCACAGCTCTCCTCTAGCCAGGAGGCAACCGGCAGACGCGGTTGCGGTTCCGCATCCTGGCGCCGCTAAGGCGCCGGCGCCGAAGCGTGGTCACTGAGAACGGACACGCCCGTCACCGCGAAGGCCTCTACCGCGAAGACATAATCCACGCCCGCATTGAGGGCGCGTATCTCCAACTCGCCCCCGCGCGCGCGGGGGTCGTCTGCGTATAGCTGATACGTGTGAGTCAGCCGGTCTTCGGTCAGGCCCCAGCGAACATTGTAGCCCATCGCGCCCTCGACGGGACGAAAACGGACAGTGGCGTTCAACTGATCGGCGCTGCGTTCGACGCCGAGCAGAGTGGGAGCACTGGGCGCCGGGCCCTCTGCCGTGCCGAATACACGCAGGTCCGCGATGGCAAGATTGGCGCCGGGGCTCTCGATGTGCTCGTAGCGGAGGAAGCGGGCGGGCACGGGCGTCTCGCCTTCGATATAGGCGTTTGGCCGGTCTCGGTCGCTCTCGGACAGATCGGCGAAGGTCGCCCAAGTCACGCCGTCGGCCGACCAGGAAAGTCGAAAGCGCGTACGGATATCGGGACCCTCCCGATAGACCCCGCTCTCGTGGTCCGCATAGTTGACCTGAACGGCGTGCGCCGTCTTGCCCGGACCCAGGTCGAGGGTCAGGGTCTGACCTTCCGCGTTCTCGGCCGCCAGCCAGTAGGTGCGCGGATTCTCATCGACCGCCTGGTCCGGGCCGTGCTCCGGCTGGGCCGACGAGGCCTTGGCCGGAGCGCGATAGGACAGGGGGAACCACCCGGTGAACAGGCTCTCGGGATCCTCGACCCGGGTGTTCGGCATCACCTGCGGATAGTCGCCGAAGCGGCTGGTGAACCACATCTGGCCGTCGGCCTCGAAGCGGCCCGGGAACATGGCGATGCGCCTCTCGAAGGTCCAGTTGTGGCCCAGCCAGGGCGTGCCGGTGTTCCACCAGTTGCCGTGCTTGTCCTGGAACGTCGAGCCGTGGCCGGCGCCCTCCACGAAGCCTCCAGGCTTGTAGCTGATGGGACTCCACGGCGCATATTCGAACGGCCCCAGCGGGCCGTCGCCCACATAGGCTCCATTGGCGTAGGCGTTGTATTCGGTGCCGGGCGCTCCGTACTGCAGATAGTACCGGCCCCCGTGCTTGGTCATCCAGGCCCCCTCCATGTAGGGGCGGATGGGCGTGCCGTCGGGCAGGCCGCCGGAGTGATCCTCGCCAAACCGCTCCCAGCCGTGGCGGTCGGGGTGGAGGACGTGCAGGGCGATGGGCTCACTGAGAAAACGCATGGGCGGCGCCGGATCGACCTCGGCGGCATAGAGCGGATAGTGGTTCGACGAGCCCCAGTAGAGGTACCAGCGGCCGTCATCGTCGATGAACAGGTCGGGATCCCAGGGGCCGGGCGGCAACTTGCCCTCGGGCAGTCCACCCTCGCCGTAGGAGCCTTCCTCGTTGCGGCTGACCGCGCCGGGCACGGGCGGAAGGATGCGGGTGTGCCAGTCCCACTGGCCTGTCTCCGGATGCTTCGACACCAGCACCGGCCGGGGCTCGAAAGCGGACTGCATCAGATACAGCCGCTCTCCGTCCGAGCGGGCGGCCGGGGCGACATTCGATTCGAACGGCCACTTGTTGGGGCTGACATAGGTCCAGTCCAGCAGGTCCGAACTGGTCCAGTAGCCGTCCGCCAGGGTCTGAAATAGGAAGTAGCGGTCCCGGTGGAGCACGATCACCGGATCGGCGCCGGTGCGGTAGCTGATGCCCCTGTGGGTCTGTTCGAAATTGTACTTGTAGTCGACGTCCACTGGATTCGCCCAGGTGCG
>CAXBPJ010000060.1:0-7565 GCA_963977325.1 uncultured Brevundimonas sp.
GGCCTCGAGGCCGAGGACGACCCGCTCCGCGACATGAGACAGCTCACGGATATTGCCTGGCCAGTCGGCCTCGAGCAGCCGTCGTCGCAGCCGGTCGTCGAGCGGGGGCGCGGGCGCGCCATGTCGGTCCGCGGCGGCGCGAAGGAGCTGGGCGAACAGCAACGGAATGTCGTCGCGTCGCTCGCGCAGAGGCGGGACCCGCACCCGCACCCCGTCCAGCCGGTAGAACAGATCCTCCCTGAACTCGCCGCGCTTCACCAGGCCCGCGAGATCGGCCTTGGTCGAGGCGAGGATTCGCAGGTCGAGCACGCGGGGTTCGGCGGCGCCGATCGGCTGGATCTCGCGCTCTTCGATGACGCGCAGCAGCTTGACCTGAACGGCGGCCGGCATGGCCTCCAGCTCGTCCAGGAACAGGGTGCCATTATGGGCGCGCTCGATGTGCCCCACACGACGACGCAGGGCGCCCGCGAAGGCGCCCAGTTCGTGGCCGAACAGTTCACTTTCGATCAGTCCCTCTGGCAGGGCGCCGCAGTTCACCGCGACAAAGGGGCCGTTCCGGCGACGGCCGCCCCGGTGCAGCGCACGCGCCACCGCCTCCTTGCCGGTTCCGGTTTCGCCCTCGATCAACACCTCCATGCGCGCGGCCGCGATCTGGGCGATCGTGGTGCGGAGCGCCGCCACGGCGGGCGACGATCCCATCAACGGCAATTCGTGCTCGCTGCCCGAGGCCAGGACAGCGAGGCGCCTGTTGTCGAGCACCAGGCCGCGTTTCTCCAGCGCCCGCTTCAGGCTGCCGGCCACCACCTCGAAGGCGAAGGGCTTTTCCACGAAATCATAGGCCCCGGCGCGAAGGGCCGCGACCGCATCGGCGACCTCGCCATGGCCGGTGATCATGATGACCGGCAGATCGGCGTCGATCTCCTGCAGTCGGGCCAGCAATTGGCGGCCGTCTAGCCCGGGCATGCGCAGGTCGGTGATCACGACCCCGGCGAACGCCTCGTCGATCGTTCTCAGCGCCGCTTCGCCGGAGGCGAAGGCGCGCACCCGAAAGCCGGCGAGCGTCAGGCGTTCCGCCAGAGCGGCCCGGAAATCCTCGTCGTCGTCGACCAGAACGATCTCGCCTTGAACGACCTCTTTGGTCATCCCGCCGCCCTCAGCCGCACCACGAATACCGCGCCCCCGTCACTGTCGGCCAGGGACAGCTCGCCACCGAGGCCGGCGACGATGTCGCGGCAGATCACGAGCCCAAGGCCGAGACCGGTCGGGCGGCTGGTGGTGAAGGGGGTGAACAGCCGCTCACGCATCTCGGCCGACACGCCAGGGCCGTTGTCGGCGACCGTCAGCCGGACATGATCTCCATCGCGACCGACGGCGATCATGACGCGGGGGTCGGGGCGGTCCTCCAGCGCCTGGCAGGCGTTCTGCACCAGATTGACCACCACCTGCTCCAGCCGAAACCGGTCGGCCAGGGCCGTCAGATCGCGCCCGCCGGTCCGGACGAGCTCGACCCCGCCCTCGCGCAGTCGACCGGACAGCAGCAGCAGGGCGCCATCCACCGCCTCGGCAACCCGCACCGGCTCCAGGCCCGGCTCGGATTTCCGGGAAAAGGCGCGGAGTTCCTGGGTGATGGCGCCGATCCGCCGGGTCAGGTCGGAAATGCGGCTCAAGGCCCCGCGCGCCTTGTCGTGCTCGGCCCGACCGACGTAGGTCTCGGCGATCTCGGCCTGGGTCTGGATGGCGGCGACCGGCTGGTTGATCTCATGGGCCACGCCGGTCCTCCATCTCGACATTCAGCGCCTGATTGGCCTGGCGCAGTTCCCGCGTTCGTTCGTCGATGCGGCGTTCCAGCTCCTCGCGCCGCCGCTGCTCATCGCGGGCCCGAACGGCTTGTCGTTGGCGCCGCCGCAGCAGCAGCGCCGCCCCGACGGCCAGCAGGGCGACCGCCAGGGCCGCCACAGCGCGGGCGCTGACGACCGCCCCCTGGATCGCGCCGCGCGTCGGCGCCAGCAGGTGCAGCGTCCAGCCGGGCGTAGCCGTCCCCGTGCGGGCGTACATCCAGCGCTGAGGCTCCCCGCCGACGGCCACCTCGATCAAGGCTGGCGCGGCGTCGGGTGTCTCGAACGGCAGGGGGCGCAGGTCTTCCGGCGCCAGGGTCTGATCGGTCAGGGTCAGGCGGCGGCGGCGTTCGTCCAACGGCTCCAGGGTGCGGAACCGCCAGTGAGGCTCGCTGGTGATCAGCACCACGCCGCCGGGATCGACCACATAGGCCGGCTCGCCGGAGGCGCGCCATTCAGACTCCAGAGCATCGAATTCGACCTTGACCACCACGACGCCAAGGGCCCGGCCGCCGGGGCCCTCCACCCGGCGCGAGAGATAAAGGCCCGGCCGGCCGCTGACTGTCCCGAGAGCGAAGAATTCAGCCTGGCCCTGCGCCATGCCGTTCAGGAAATAGGGGCGGAAGCCGTAGTCGGCGCCGACGAAGCTGGTCGGCAGGCGCCAGTTGCTCGCCGCACGGGTCACGCCGTCGGCGCCGATCACATAGATGACCGCCGCCCGTGTCTGGTTGGCGAGGGTTTCGAGCTTGGCGTTGATCGCCTCCGCCTCGACCGTGCCGCCACCCGCCAGCAGGCGCGCGATATCCGGGTCGCCGGCGAGGGCCACGGGCAGGGAGCGGTGCTTCTCCAGCTCGCTGCGCAGCACGGCGGCATGCAGATCCGCCGCCGCCTTGGCCTGTCTGGCCAACTCGGCGCGCGCATCGCGCTCGGCCGCCGCTCCCGCCAGCCAGATCGCCGCGACAGTCGCGGCCAGCCAGACGCCGATCAGGACGATCCAGGCGGATCGCTCGGGCCGGGCGACGGGAGGGACAGCGCTGACCATGGACGAGACGAACTGTGCGACATCTCGCACGATCGAACCAGTCTCTTGTGCGGAAATCCGCACGAAATGGCCGCCCCCGAACGGACGCCTTTTCACAAATTCACCGGAAAACAGGAGGTTATCCGCATGGCGAAACCGATTTTGCCCGAAGCTTCCAAGCGCCGACAGTCATCGCTGAGGAGCGCGGCGCAGACCGCGCCTTCGGAGGAACCGCGGCCTCGGCCGGCAGACCAGGAGCAGCCCGTGATCCCGACCTCGTCGGACGGGGCGTCAGCGCCCGCGATCAAGAAGCCGTTCTATCACCACCTGTATTTCCAGGTGCTGACGGCCATCGTGCTGGGCGGCCTGATCGGCCACCTGTGGCCGCTGTTCGGCGAAAGCCTGAAACCGCTGGGCGACGGTTTCATCAAGCTGGTCAAGATGATCATCGCGCCGGTGATCTTCCTGACCATCGTCACCGGCATCGCCGGGATGCGCGACATTGGACGGGTTGGTCGCGTCGCCGCCAAGGCTTTCGGCTACTTCCTGGTGTTCTCGACCCTGGCCCTGATCGTCGGCCTGGTGGTCGCCAATGTGGTCCAACCGGGACGCGGCCTGAATATCGATCCCGCGACGCTGGATACCGGCGCGGTCGAGGGCTACGCCCAGGCGGCCCACGAAAGCACCATCGTCGGCTTCCTCCTCAGCATCATTCCCGACACCCTGGTCGGCGCCTTCACCAGCGGCAGCATCCTGCAGGTGCTGTTCGTGGCCATCCTGTTCGGCATCGCCCTGGCCATGATTGGCGAGCGCGGCCAGCCCATCCTCGACTTCTTCGAAACCCTGTCGACGGCCGTCTTCAAGCTCGTGGCGATCCTGATGCGGGCGGCCCCCATCGGGGCGTTCGGCGCCTTCGCCTTCACCATCGGCGCCTATGGCATCGGCACGGTGCTGAACCTGGCGGCCCTCATCGGCACCTTCTATCTGACCTCCCTGATCTTCGTGCTGGGCGTTCTAGGCGTCGTCGCCTGGGTCAACGGCTTCTCGATCCTTAAGCTGATCCGCTATCTGAAGGAAGAGCTGCTGCTGGTGCTGGGCACCTCCAGCTCCGAGGCCGCCCTGCCCAGCCTGATCCAGAAGATGGAGGGCGCCGGCGCCGCCAAGTCGGTGGTCGGGCTGGTCGTGCCCACCGGCTATTCGTTCAACCTGGACGGCACCAACATCTATATGACCATGGCCGCCCTGTTCATCGCCCAGGCGCTGAACATCGACCTGACCCTTCAGGAGCAGATCCTGCTGCTGCTGGTCGCCATGCTCAGCTCCAAGGGCGCGGCGGGGATCACCGGGGCCGGCTTCATCACCCTGGCGGCCACCCTGTCGGTGGTGCCCTCGGTGCCGGTCGCGGGCATGGCCCTGATCCTCGGCATCGACCGCTTCATGAGCGAGTGCCGGGCTCTGACCAACTTCATCGGCAACGCCGTGGCCACCCTGGTCGTGGCCCGCTGGGAGGGCGAGCTCGACACCGACCAGATGCGCCTGGCCCTGAACGGTGAGCCGCGCCCGCTGGCCGCCAAGCCCGACCCCGCCGCCGGACCCGGCGACGACCTCGTACTCGCCGACGACTGAACAACCAGCGCCGCAAAGGCGCGGACCTTGGGAGGATAGACAATGACGCGCTTCAGAACCCGGATGGTCTCGACCACCGCCCTGACCCTGGCCATGAGCGTCGCCGGCGCCGCCTGGGCGCAGGAGACCGCCCAGCCCGCGCCCCTGCCGCCCGAAGACCAGGCGACGGAGCTGGAGGAGATCGTCGTGGTCGGCACCCAGATCCGCGGCGCCTCGACCACCGACGCCCTGCCGGTGGTGGTGTTCGACCAGGAGCAGATCCTGGCCACGGGCGCGACCTCGGGCGACGACCTGTTCCGCTCCATCCCCCAGATGGGCGACGTGCTGTTCGAGGCGGCCAACAATCCCCAGACCTCGAACTCCGCGCGCGGCGATGTCAATTCCGTGAACCTGCGGTCGCTGGGCGTCGGCAACACCCTGGTGCTGATCAACGGACGACGCATGGTCCAGCACCCGACCAGCCAGGGCACGTCCGACACCGGCACCGTGCCGGTGCTCAGCTACAATTCCAACGCCGTGCCGGTGGCCGGCCTCGAGCGCCTGGAGGTGCTGCTGGACGGGGCCGCCGCCATCTATGGCGCAGACGCGGTGGCGGGGGTGGTCAACACCGTCATGCAGGACGATTTCGACGGCCTGACCGTTTCAACCCAGTACGGCGGCGCCGAGGGCACGGGCTTCACCGAGCTGGAGTTCAACGTCTTCGCCGGCAAGGACCTGGATCGGGGCAACGTCTCCCTGTTCGCCAGCTACACCGACCGGTCCAAGCTCTGGGCCGACGAGCAGGACTTCACCCGCTCCGACGACATGCGGGCGATCTTCGCCCAGTACGAGGGCTTCGAAGACGCCACCGTGACGGACTACCGCTCGTCTCATACGCCGTGGGGCCGGTTCGAGCTCCCGGGCTTCACCTCATCGACGCGGCCGCGCTATTTCGGCGTGCCGATCGCGGCGACCTCGGGCACCTTCCGCATTCAGCCGCTCAGTTTCGGCTGCGGCGGCGCCGATATTGGCGGCGGCCTGTGCCTGGAGTCGGGCGTCACCTCCTACAATTCGCTGAACCGCGAGATGCGTTACGACACGCGGGTCGACACCACGGTGCGCTCGGCCATCGAGCGCGTGAACCTGTTCGCCTCGGGGCACTATGACGTCACCGACAGTGTTGAGGCCTTCGGCGAACTTGGCTTTTACGGCGCAGAGAGCCGGGCTACCCAACCGCCGGTGATCAATCTGAATGAGCTGTGGGTGCCGGCCAGCAACTACTGGAATCCTTTCGGCCCGGTGACCTTCGCCGACGGCTCGACCAACCCGAACCGCCTGCCCGGCCTGACCGGCATTCCGGACGAAGGGCTGCCGGTGCTGATGGGCAACCACCGCTTCGTCGACGCCGGCTTCCAGGAGGTGGTGGTCGAGAACTGGCAGAGCCGAGCGCTGGCCGGACTGCGTGGCGAGTGGCGCGGCTTCGACTGGGAGACCGCCCTGCTCTATTCGGCGGCCGAGGCCACCGACAGCTCGCCCAACATCAACTCCACGGCGCTGCAGCAGTCCTTGGCCCTGTCGACGCCCGACGCCTACAACCCCTTCAACGGCGGTTGTGTCGATACGCCGAGCTTCGGCGACTGCACCCCGTCGTCGCGGGTCGCAATCGATTCAATCGTGTTCCAGCTGGACCGGGTGTCGGAGACCACCCTCACCCTTGCCGACTTCAAGATGAGCCGGCCAGACCTGTTCTCCCTGCCCGGCGGCCCGGTCGGCGTCGCCTTCGGCGTCGAGGCTCGTCACGAGACCCAGAAGGACGAGCGCGACGAGAACCTGGACGGCACCATCACCTTCACCGACATGGTCACGGGCGCGGTCAACGAGTCCAACGTCGCCGCCGTCAGCCCGAACCCCGACACGGAGGGAAGCCGCGACGTCTTCGGCGCCTTTATCGAATTCGCCGTGCCGGTAATCTCGCCGGAGATGAACATCCCGCTGGTGCGCAGCCTGGACTTCCAGCTGGCCGGCCGGCTCGAGGAGTATTCGGACTTCGGTTCCGTCGCCAAGCCCAAGATCGCCATGGCCTGGGATGTCATCGAGGGGCTGCGCGTTCGCGGCTCCTACTCAGAGGGCTTCCGTGCGCCGAACCTGGAGCAGGTCAACGCCACCCAGTACGCGCGCCTGGCCGGCAACGCCGACTACATCCGCTGCGAGGCCGATCTCAGAACCGGCGAGATCGACAACTTCAACCAGTGCGGCCGCAACGCCAGCGCCTCGCTGCTGATCGCCGGCAACCCGAACCTGGAGCCGGAGGAGAGCACCAATCAGTCGGTCGGCCTGGTCTTCCAGCCCTACTGGATCCCGGAGAACCTGGGCAATTTCACCTTCACCGTCGATCGCTGGAAGATCGAGCAGGAAAAGATCGTCGGCCTGCTGGGCGCCCAGACGGCCCTGGCGCTGGACTACCTGCTGCGGCTCCAGGGCGCGTCGAACCCGAACGTCATCCGTGACGAACCCAATGCTGACGACATCGAGAACTTCGAAGGGACGGATCTGGAGCCGGTCGGCGACGTCCGCTTCATCAACGACCAGTTCATCAACCTCCTGCCGCAGACGGTGGAGGGCATCGACTTCGCCGTCGACTGGTCGAACCGCACGCGTTGGGGCCGGATTAACTTCAGCCTGAACGCCACCAAGATGCTGGAGTACTCCCGTGACCCCGGCCCGATCGTGAACGAGCTGGTCGCGGCGCGCGACGCCGGCGTCATCAACGAGCTGACCCCCCTGCCCCAGTCGGCCCAACTGGTCGGAGTCGATGGTCGGCCGGAATGGCGGCTGATGTCCAATCTCAACTGGAGCCGAGGGCCCTGGCGCGCCGGCCTGACGGTCCACTACGTCTCCGAAATCATCCAGCCTGAGCTGCTCAGCACCAATGCCGAGCCCTGGATCGTCGACGATCAGCTGACCTTTAACCTCTACGGCCAGTACGAATTCGACAACGCCGGCCTGGCCTCGGGCGCTCGCGTTCGCATCGGCGCTCGGGACCTGTTCGACGAGGGTCCACCGCTCGCCGACGGCGGCTATCTCGGGTCGGTCCACCGGCCCTA
>CAXBPJ010000061.1:0-7532 GCA_963977325.1 uncultured Brevundimonas sp.
TCGAACCTGCCGACCTTCATGGAGAACGTGAAGTCCGTCGAAGTCCTGGACGCGCGTCGCTCCGTTTGGCGCGTGGCCGGACCTGCCGGAGCCGAGGTCGAGTTGACCAGCGAGATTACCGAGGATCGGCCCGGCGAGTATATCGCCTGGACGGCGACCGAGGACTCCGACATCGATCATGAGGGCTGGATCGAATTCCGCGACAACGCCTTCGGGCGGGGCGTCGAGGTGAGGCTCTTCATAAGCTATGACCCTCCGGCCGGGGTTATCGGCAAGTTGGCCGCCAAGGTCATGCAGCGCGAACCTCGTATCCAGGCCCGGCGGGAGCTGCGTCGATTCAAGCAGCTGATGGAAACGGGAGAAATCCCGACGTCCAAGGCGCCCGACGCCGCGCCGCGCGCCCAGCGCCACTTCTGACCTTTCCCAAGCCCCTCACTCAAGGAGCCGCCAATGCGCGCCCTCACCTGGCACGGCAAACACAATGTCCAAGTCGACACCGTCCCCGATCCCCAGATCGTCAATCCCCGCGACGCCATCATCAAGGTGACCTCGACCGCCATCTGCGGATCGGACCTGCACCTTTACGACAGCATGATCCCCTCGATGTCGAACGGCGACATCCTGGGCCATGAGTTTATGGGCGTGGTCGAGGAGGTCGGGCCGAAATCGACCCTCAAGATCGGCCAGCGCGTGGTGGTGCCCTTCGTCATCGCCTGCGGCAGCTGCTTCTTCTGCGGCAAGCAGCAGTATTCCGCCTGCGACAACTCGAACCCGGCAGACAAGGCCGACGCCTCGGAGATCGCCTACGGCTATTCGGCGGCAGGCCTGTTCGGCTATTCGCACCTGACCGGCGGCTATGCGGGCGGCCAGGCGGAATACGCCCGCATCCCCTATTCCGACGTCGGGCCGCTGGTGATCCCGGATGGGATCGAGGACGAAAAGGTCCTTTTCCTGACGGACATCTTCCCCACTGGCTGGATGGCTGCCGAGAACGCCGAGATCGAGCCCGGTGACACGGTTGCGGTCTGGGGCTGCGGCCCGGTTGGCCTGTTCACCATCAAGAGCTGTCTGTTGCAGGGCGCGGGTCGCGTCATCGCGATCGACCATCTGCCCCAGAGGCTGGCGCTCGCCAAGGCCAATGGCGCCGAGGTGCTCAACTATCACGAGGTCAAGGTTCGCGAGGCCTTGATGGAGATGACCGCCGGCATCGGCCCCGACGCCTGCATCGACGCCGTCGGCATGGAGGCCCACGGCTTTTCGCCCGACAACATCATCGATGCGGTCAAGCAGGAGACCAAGCTGGGCACCGATCGTCAGCATGTGCTGCGCGAGACCATCATGGCCTGCCGCAAGGGCGGCCGGGTATCCGTGCCGGGCGTCTACGGCGGTATCGGCGACAAGCTGCCGATCGGCGCTTTCATGCAGAAAGGCCTGACCATCAAGACCGGCCAGACCCATGTGCAGAAATATCTTCCTCAGCTCCTAGAGATGATTCTGGAGGGCAAGATCGACACCACCGACCTGATCAGCCACGTTCTCCCGCTTGAGCGGGCGCCGGAGGGCTACAAGAACTTCCACGACAACCCGAATGAATGGACCAAGGTCGTGCTAAAGCCGCACTGAGTCAGGCCGCCCGCGCCTTGACCTGATTGCGGCCGCTCGCCTTGGCCTCATAGACGGCTTCGTCGCCGCGTTTCAGCAGGGCTTCGGGCGTGTCGAACGGGCCACCCGTGGCGGCGACGCCGATGGAGGCGGTAATGGATAGCAGCTCCTTACCGCCCATGGCGCGGAACGGTGTCTGAGCCACGTCTCGGCGAATGCGATCGGCGATGCGGTGGGCGTCCTCCAGGCGGGTGCCCGGCATGACCACCACGAACTCCTCGCCGCCCAGCCGGCAGGGCAGGTCGACGGCGCGGACATTGGTGGCCAGGCGCACCGCGAACTCGCGCAGCACCTCGTCGCCGGCGTCGTGGCCGAAGCCGTCGTTGACCGCCTTGAAGTGGTCGATGTCCAGCACCAGCACCGATACCGGATCGCCGCCGTGGGCCGCCCGCGCGACCAGCGCCTGAAGCTGACCGGTCATGTAGCGGCGATTGTGCAGCCCCGTCAGCGCGTCCGTGACCGCCATCTCAAGGCTGACGTCCAGCTTTTCCCTGAGGAAGTCGGTGTAGCGTTTGCGCCGGATCTGGGTGCGGGCTCGGGCCGACAGCTCTTCGGGGTCGATCGGCTTGGCCAGCACGTCGTTGACCCCCAGCTCCAGCGCCTTGATCAGGCGCGGCCGGTCGTCGGGATCGACCACGGCCAATAGCGGCAGGTGCCGGGTCACTTCGGCCGAACGGATCTGCGCCGCAAGGCGAAGTCCGTCGAAACTGTCGGACACGGCCGACAGGATCAGCAGATCGACCGGCCCCCGGCTGGACAGCAGGGCGTTCCCGGGATCGGTCTCGATCACCGGCCGGTGTTCGCCGATCAGTTCATCAAAGATGCGCTGGGCCTGACGGGCGTCGTCATCGACGATGAGCACGCGGCCGCCGGAGCCCTTCAGGCGGGCGACGCCCTCGGTGAGGCCCAGCTTGCGGCCCGATTCTTCGCGCTCGCGCAGTTCGTCCATGACAAGCTTCAGCCGGCTCAGGCTGCGCACGCGGGCGAACAGCACCACGTCGTCCAGCGGCTTGGTCAGGAAGTCGTCCGCGCCGGCCTCCAGCCCTCGTATACGGTCCTCGCGGCCGTCCAGGGCGGTGACCAGCACCACGGGAATGTGCTTGGTCGCGGCCTCGGCCTTCAACCGCCGGCAGACCTCGAAGCCGTCCATCCCCGGCATCATCACGTCCAGCAGCACGATATCCGGCTGTTCGCGGGCGGCGGCGGACAGCGCGCTGGGTCCGTCGGTGGCGGTGATGACGTCGTAGTATTCCAGCGTCAGCTTGGCCTCGAGGAGGCGGACATTGGCCTCCACGTCGTCGACGACCAGGATGCGCGCCGTCATGCGGCCTGGTCCGTCGGCAGGCCCAGGTGCTTCTTGACCACGCTGAGGAAGTGCATGACCGAGATGGGCTTGGAGATATAGGCCTCGCAGCCGCCCTCGCGGATACGCTCCTCGTCGCCCTTCATGGCGAAGGCGGTGACGGCGATCACCGGGATCGAAGCCAGCTCCTCGTCGTCCTTCAGCCACTTGGTGACCTCCAGCCCCGAGATCTCGGGCAGCTGGATGTCCATCAGGATCAGGTCGGGCCGGTGCTCGCGCGCGATTCCCATGGCCGCCAACCCGTCACGCGTCTGCAGCGTGGCGATCCCCTGGGACTCGAGCAGATCATGAAAGAGCTTCATGTTCAGCTCGTTATCCTCGACGATGAGGACGGTCTTGGCCATGTCGAACCCGGCTGCGGACGGCTCTGTATCCCGTCCTTCCCAAGGACGGATCGCACGGAACCCTTTAAGGTGGGGTTATGCCGATGGCGTCTCCCGAACATGGGCGCATCCAGACGATCTGCCGCGACTGCGAGGTCGTGGCGGACCGCGTCCTGACGCGCTGCGACGCCTGCGGCTCGCGCCGGGTGATCGCCGACCCTGAGCTGGACCGGCTCAGAATCGCCCATCTGGACTGCGACGCCTTCTACGCCTCGGTGGAGAAGCGCGACCGGCCCGAGCTGCGCGACAAGCCGGTGATCATCGGCGGCGGGGTCCGCGGGGGGGCGTCGACCGCCTGCTATGTGGCCCGGCTCTACGGCGTCGGTTCCGCCATGCCGATGTTCAAGGCGCTGAAGGCCTGCCCCGACGCCGTCGTCATCAAGCCGGACTTCGCCAAGTACAAGCACGAGAGCGGGCGCATCCTGGGCGCGCTCAAAGAACTGACACCCCTCGTCCAGACTCTGTCGCTGGACGAGGCCTGGGCCGACCTGTCGGGGACGGAGCGGCTGAACGGCGGGCCGCCGGCGCTGCAGTTGGTCCGGCTGCAGAACCGGATCGAGGCGGAGACGGGCCTGACCGTGTCGATCGGCCTCGCCCCCAATCGCTTTCTCGCCAAGATCGCCTCCGAACTGGACAAACCGCGCGGCTTCTCCGTCATCGGCGCGGCGGGGGCCCAGGCCCTGCTGGCGCCCAAGCCGGTATCGATCCTGCCGGGGGTGGGGCCGGTGTTCGCCAAGGCCCTGCGCAGCGACGGCTATGCGACGGTGGGCGATCTGGCGGCGGAGGACGCGCGCGTGCTGATCAAGCGCTATGGCGAATGGGGCCTGCGCCTGCACGATCTCAGCCACGCCCGCGACGCCCGGGCGGTGAACCCCGAGCGTGACAGGAAGGGGATGAGCGCCGAGACCACCTTCAACACCGACCTGACCGACGCCGAGGCCCTGGAGGCCGAGCTGTGGCCCTTGTGCGAGAAGCTGGCTTCCAAGGCCCGGCGCGACGGCGTGGCGAGCCGAGTGGTGGTGCTCAAACTGCGCCGCACCGATTTCAAGATCGTCACCCGCCGCGTCACCCTGGCCGAGCCGGTGCAGACCGCGCGCGGCCTGTTCGCGGCCGGGCGGGGGTTGCTGAAGCCCGAGTTGGGCCGCCCCTATCGCCTGATCGGCATCGGCCTGGCCGAGGTGGTCGACGCCGAGGACGCGCCGACGAGTCTGTTCGAAGGCGGAGAGGCCAAGGCGTTGAAGGCCGAGCGCACCATCGACCAACTTCGGGCCCGCTTCGGAGAGGGCGCGGTCGTCGCGGGCCGGGCCGTGGGCAAGGAGAAGCGGCGGTCGCGATCGACGGAGTCGTGATCGTCACAGACGCCCCGTAGGCTCCGCAAATCGGGACGGCAGCCGGGTAATCGACCTAGGTGACTTCAGCACGAGCAGGCGCCGTCACGGTCGAAGCTCGGGCCGGCGCTCGAAAAAGGCCTCGAAGTCCTCGGCGGCGTCGATATCGATTTCCAGCGCCCGCTGAATGTCGTCGGACCCGCTCGCGTCGCTGAGCGCCAGTCGCGCCAGACCGCGACCGTAGAGGGAGGAGCTCTGGCTGGGCGCCGCGGCCAGCGCCTGATCGTACGCGACGCGCGCCTCCTTGAACCGCTCCAGCTGCAAAAGCACCAGGGCGCGGCTGTCGATCACGCCGGCCTCACCCGACGCGGACGCCGCATCGCAGTCGACCAGCGCGCGATCAAGGTCGAACGCCAAGACGGCCATGCTCCAGCAGATGTTGTTGAGCAGCCAGGGGTCGCCGGCCGCGCGGCGGCGCAGGGTGGCGTAGTCGTCTCGCGCGCCGTCCGTGTCCCCGGCCCGGACCCTGGTCTCTGCGCGCAGCATGATCAGGGCGTCGGCGGTGGGAGAGGCGTCGATGGCGGGGTCGAGCACCGCGAGCGCGTCCGCCGGTTGATCCTGGTCGATGGCGAGGCGCGCCACGCCTTGCAGGGCCACCACGTCGGTCGGATCCGTTTCGAGTCGACCTTCGACCAGCGCCTGAGCCTCTTCGAGGCGATTGAGGCGACGCAGCGCCCGCAGTTCGCCGTTGAGGCCTGCCTCGCTCTCCGGATAGGCGGATTTCAGCGCCTGGTAGTCCGCCAGGGAGCGGTCCCAGCGTCCGATCTGATAATAGGCGGCGCCGCGCCCGACCAGCGCCTGGACGTTGTCGGGCTCCAGCCTCAGGGCCACTGAATAGCTGACGATGGCCTCGGCGTTCCGCCCGTCGATGCGCGCCACCAGGCCTTGCCCCACGGCGGCTTCGACGTCGGCCGGATCGAGTTCCACGGCGCGATCATAGTCTTCGGCGGCCCCGGCATAGTTGTTGAGGCTAATCCGTGCGGCGGCGCGGGCCTTGATGGCGTCGGCGTTGTCGGCGTCACGCTCGATCGCGGAGTCGAGCAGAGCGACGGCGCCCGCCGCATCACCCGCCTGCGCCAGTCGCCCGGCGCGCTCCACCAGGTCTCGCACGTCGCTGTCGCCGGTCTCCAGCCTCGCCTGGTCCGCCGCGGTGGCGGCGTAGTCGGCGGGTGCGCGGAGGCGCACACTTGTGATGCTGGCCGATTCCGCCCGATCGCGGGAGGCGGCCATATCCGTGGCGGACATCTCGGGCGCCAGGCTGGTCTGGGTCACCACGGCCTCGGCGACGCCGTCCTCCAGCCGGACGACGCGCGTCAGGCGGAAGGCCGCGTCCTCGACCGTCTGATCGCCTCCTTCGAGACGGTAACCGCGACCGGCGTCGGGCAGGGTCACACGCATTACGCTTCGCGTCATGAAGGGATGGGAGATCCCGTATGGATGGTCGGCGAAGGCGCGGTAGAGCCCTTTGCGCTCCTCCCCCGTCGGCGCGACCAGGCTGGTGCCATCCAGGGTCATGAGGCGGCCGCCGGTATTGTTCACCCAACTCAGGCGCGTCTTGCCGCGCATGATCATGTGAAACATGTTCGCCGCATCGTCGTATCGGGTCTCGACGCCCTCGATCGTGGTGTTGCTCCGGTTGTCGTCGAAGCTGGACATCATCAGGGTTTCGAGTTGATCGCGCGGGATGGAGCCGATCTGGCTGCGCATGGCCGTGGCCATGTCGCCAGCATAGGAGACGGTGATGACCATTGCCGCTTCGGCGTCGAGGCCGGCGGAAGCGTCGATTTCGGCGGTCGTCACCAGGTTGGGCGTGGTCGGGGGCGATTGCTCGATCGCGACCAGGTCCGAACCACCTTCGCGCACCGGCAGAGCCCAGCGATAGCCGGGCGCGACCAGGTCCGAGACGGCGCGGTCCCCCGTCCGGGTTCCATCCATCCAGTAGGTCTGGCCATCGATCTCCGCCCGAACGATCACATGATCGAACCAGCTGACGAGCGGCAACCGATCGGGAAGGCCGTCCCCCATTGTGGTGCTGACCAGGGCGGCCTCGGCCTCGATGCCCAGGCCGCGCATTAAGGCCAGCAGCAGCACCGTCTTTCCCTTGCAGTCGCCGAAACGGGTGCGCCAGACCTCGTCGGCCGGCGTGGGCACATAGCCCCCTTCCCCCATCGACAGGGCGACATAACGAACTTGGTCCTGAACTAGGCGCAGCGCCGCGGCGGCGCGCTCGGCGTCCCCGGTGTGAGCCGCGCGGATGCGTTCAATCTCCGCCTCGAGAGGCGATCCAGGCTCGAGCGTGGCTCCCCGGGCGTACAGGGGCGCCATCAGGCGTGACGGTTCGGCCCAGTCCTGGAAATCCGTGAACTGCGCCAGTCGGACCATCTGGAATCGGGCCGGAAGGTCGTGGGGAAAGTGGTCGGGAGCGAGGTCCGACACATCCACCTCGAACACCATGTCGCCGCCCATCCGGCGCGGTCGCACGTCGGACCATGGCGCGGTGGCCTGAGCCTGAAGCGGCTGGTTGGCCGGCCACAGGACGCGCAGCCGGTAGCGATCGATCGTCAGTCCGGAAACACCCGAGGTGAGGGCTTCGCGATGGGGCGCGAGCACGCCGCCTGAATCGTGGACTGTGAAGGCGGTCTCCAGGATATCGCCGACCCGCACGTCGCGCGGCTGGAGCGTGGCCGTCAGCCGGCCGTCGAGCATCGAGGCCTCCAGATTGCCTTCCCGGCGGAG